>CAKMOP010000001.1 GCA_927910985.1 uncultured Porphyromonas sp.
CAGCCCCCAGAGAGCAGGAGGGATGGAGCAAAGGAGATAGGAGTATTCGGCTTTCATTGGGAGAGAGAGGTTAGCGTGTAGAGGGTGTAAGGTCGGAGAGGAGCTGGTCATAGTAGGAGTCATAGCCAGCGACAGCCGTCATACGCTCGCCGTAGTCTGCGTAGTAAGTGGCATAGTCATCCTCAGTCGTTGCGTGGACTTCGGCCGTTGCAGCAGTCTTCTCCTGCGAAGAGTGCGGGGAGAAGGCGCGGAAGATGAGGTTCATCGATACAAACATCGCCGCTAAATAAGCGATGGGGCGCAGGCGTGTCCAAAGGCTAACGCTCGGCACGGCGGGCTCTTCGGCAGGCGCTTCCTCGGGGAGGTGCGCCATAATGCGCGCCTCGAGGTCATCGAAATAGCCTTCGGGTACACGGTAGTGACGACGGCTCTCGTCGGGGGCGGGGAGGTGAGGTTGCTTATTCATCCGTGGTGGTGAAGTCCTAAGTGGGCTTCTCTTGTGTGACAACTGGTAGGGGAAAAGGTTTATTCACTACGCTGAAGTTCTTCCGTCACCTTCCTTACGGCGTGGTGGTAGGAGGCCTTGAGTGCACCTTCGGAAGTACCCGTGAGGGCAGCCATCTGGTCGTAGGGCATCTCGTCATAGTAGCGCAGACGGAAGACAAGCTGCTGCTTGGGCGGAAGGCTCAGGATAGCCCTCTGGAGCTTCTCCTCGGCAGCGTCGGCATCGAAGTACTCATCAGCGGTGAGTCGCTCCAAGAGGTAGAGCGAGTCGCCTTCGTCGGAGGGGGTGAGCGTATGTTCCTCTTCGTGACGGCGCTTCTTGAGGAAGTTCAGAGCTTCGTAGAGGGCAATGCGATAGAGCCAAGTCGACACTTTGGCCTCGCCACGGAAGCCGTCAATAGCTTCCCACGCCTTGATGAAGACGTTCTGCACGAGGTCATCGGCATCATCGTGGCTGTAGACCATACGACGTATCTGCCAGTAGATTTGCTCCGAATAGAGGCGCACGACGGTGGTGAAGGCACTCCGCCGACGCTCGGGGTCGGCTAAGGCTCGCTGCAGTTCGTCTTCGGTGATGAGTGTGGTAGCCATCGTCAGGACTTCTTCGTCTTACGGGAGGAGCTGGCTGGAGCGGCAGGCTTAGCTTGCTCTGCGGTGGGGCGTATGCCATAGACCAGCGTCCCATCTTTCCCGAGCTCGACGGAGAAGGTTTCTCCTGCGTGCAGCTTCCCCTCAAGGATGTGCTCCACGCAAGGGTCTTCGATGAGCTGCTGCAAGCGATGACGCACGGGACGTGCCCCCCAGCTGACGTGAGGCCTCATCCAGAGCGACGAAGCGCTTCACCTCGGGGCTGAGCTCCAGTCCATAACCCGAAGCGGCAAGCCGCGCTGCGATAGGCTTGAGCTCCAGCGAGACAATCTCCACGAGCGACTCCTCTGAGAGGGGCTCGAAGGCAATGGTTCCATCCAAGCGGCCTAAGAACTCGGGACTGAAGGTGCGCTCCAGAGCCTTGCGCACAATCCCTTCACTGCGCTCTTGCCCATCAGTCAGCCCTGCGAAACCCGCCGAGCGCGCAAAGGCCTTCGCTTCGCGCGAGCCGACATTGCTCGTCATAATGACGATGGTATTGCGGAAGTCTGCCGTACGTCCTTCGGAGTCCGTCAGGCGACCATCATCGAGAAGCTGGAGCAGCAGGTTATAAATATCGGGGTGTGCCTTCTCAATCTCATCGAGGAGCACCAAGCGATGCGGATTGGCACGTATCGGATCGGTCAGCTCACCACCGTTGCCGAAGCCAATATAACCAGGGGGAGGACCGATGAGGCGCGAGATACTATGACGCTCGGAGAACTCACTCATATCGATACGCACCATAGCTTCTTCACTGCCGAAGACTTCCTTGGCCAGAGCCTTCGCTAAGTACGTCTTCCCCACGCCCGTAGGACCGAGGAAGAGAAACGAAGCTATGGGACGATGCTCGGCACGCAGCCCCAAGCGAGCACGCTGGACGGCACGGCAGACCTGATGGATGGCTTGATTCTGCCCGACGAGGCGACGACGAATCTTCTCAGGGAGCTCACGCAGCTGCTGCAGTTCGGTCTTCGCCTCGATTTGCTCGGGGGAAATGCCGAGACGGCGTGCCAATCCACGCAAAAGGTCCTCGTGTGTGACCAGAGCACGACTCCGTCCAGCCTTCGAGGAGCTACGGACGTGGCGGTGCAGACGGCGACGCGTCTCACTGCCAGCCGCATCGAGGAGCTTATTCAGCCCATAGAGTGGAGGATCTTGAGGGAAATAGCGCTTGGCCAGCGTCAGGAGATCTTCGTAGGAACTCTGATAGCGCACCGAATAGTAGGTAGAGAGTTGCTTCACATACAGCTCAAAGGCCTGACGCAGACGATCCCCTTCCAGGGGCTTGAGTATGTACTTATCTGTGCGGAGCGACAGGGCTTCACTGCGCTCGACCGTCTGGCTATAGGTCGCCGTGGTCATATGACACAGACACTGTACCTTCTCTCGTCCAAGCTCCACGAAGAGGCTTTCCAAGACCTCACCCCACGATCTTCCTGGGACCTTGATACGACCAATATCACCTATATATAAGAGTACCGAAGGGTGTTTCTTCAGGTGACTGGCGAGCGTGCGGAAGTAGGCTTCTACCCCGCCCATCACAGAGCCGGCAGCCAAAGTTATCGGGTCAAACTGCAGCACCGTAGTGTAGCGGAAGCCCTGAGGTGCCATCCGATGCTTGTCCTGTACAGGGGCTTCCTTCCCCTCGGTATCGAGCAGATAACGAAGCTTCATCTGTAGGGCAAGCGTCCGAATCAGCGGATCGGGATCATCGTGCAGCTCGTGCACCACAGCGACCGAAGGACAGCTGGCGAGCGAGAGTAGCTGCATCAAGTCCCGTGCCTGCGGCGTATAGATGTGGGCATCGGGAGAGGCGTACACGGATTTCGCGAAGTCCAAGCATCTACCATATTCTCGGTAGGGGAACTCCTTCGGAGTATCGTCTATGCTGTCGGAAGATCCGTCTAAGAAACGTCGCACCTTCTCCGTCAATTCCTCCGAGATCTCCTCGAGGATATCCGGGTTAGTAAGAGGATTTCCCCCTACACCGGCAGCCGTGAAGGTACGTCCCTTCACTGAGATCTGCGTGGGGCGGCCAGTCTGAGGATCTCTATTAATCACAACGACCTTGGCACGCACAGCTTGCTGCTCTGTGGATTCGGGTGAAGGGGACTCCTCAGATGGATGCGCCTGACCTTCGGCACTCGCTCCGGACAAGAGGAGAGCCACCCGATACAGCTGTGGGTCGGTCTCGGCATCGAGCTGACGCTCTGCCAAGTACTTCGTCAGCAGGGTCGGTGGCGTACAGAAGTACAAGCTATAGAGAAGGTGCAGGGCGCTGATGGCCTGCGCGCCTAAGAGGGTCGAGATCTGCGCAGCACGTGCCAGCGTATTATGCGCCTCGATACTATATAATATATGTGTAGGGGCTTCCTCCTTCGTCTCCTCGGTGGCCAGTCCTTCGGAGAGCTCAGCAAGCAATTCCTTGATGGGTACTTGACGATCGATGAGGAAGCGAATAGCCGAGCTGGTGCCTTCGGTGAGCACGCCCCAGAGCAGGAGGTCGTTAGTAATCTCCTCGCAGCCAAGCTTAGTCGCCTGATTATCGGCGAGCTCCAGAGCTGTGCGGAAGGTATCGGTATAGTTGTACTTGATGGGGCTACGCTTCATCACAGTAGAGGCTTAGGATTTGACTTGGATAGCGTGGAGCTTAGCATAGTGTCCTCCTATAGCGAGGAGCTCTTCGTGCGTCCCTTGCTCGACGATCTGCCCTCCGTCGACGACGCAGATAACGTCTGCGTGAATGATGGTCGAGAGGCGGTGGGCGATGACGATGGTAGTACGTCCCTCCATCAAGTGATCCAGGGCACTCTGCACCAGACGTTCGCTCTTGGTGTCGAGGGCGGAAGTAGCCTCGTCTAAGATAAGGATGGGGGGGATTTTTGTACACGGCACGAGCGATGGAGAGGCGCTGACGCTGTCCGCCAGAGAGCTTGCCTCCACGGTCGCCGATGTTGGTATCATAGCCAGCAGGCATCTCATCGATGAACTCATCGGCGTGCGCTACTTCGGCAGCCCGACGCACTTCCTCGAGGGTGGCACCTTCGACCCCGAAGGCAATGTTGTCAAAGACCGAAGCATTGAAGAGGATGGGCTCCTGATTGACATTCCCCATCAAGTGGCGCAAGTCACTTACAGCCACTTCACGTATATCCGTGCCATCGATGGTGATGCGCCCCTCGACGACGTCATAGAAGCGGGGGATAAGGTCGACTAACGTACTCTTCCCCGAGCCCGAATGCCCGACAAGTGCCACCGTCTGCCCTTTGCGGATGGTGAGATTGACGTCACGTAGCACCCACTCATCGGCATAGCGGAAGGAGACGTGCTCGAGGCGAATAGCCTCGTTGAATACCACAGGCTTTGGCTCGGTAGGGTCAGTGATCGTACTCTCGGCACGGAGGATGCGGTCGACACGCTCCATCGAGCCCATACCTCGACGGATGGCATAAGCCCCCTTACTCAAGTCCTTCAGCGGATTGATGAGGCTGTAGAAGATGACCAGATAGTAGATGAAGGTCGAGGCATCGATGCTGCTATCACGGTTGAGGATGAGCGAACCGCCATACCACAACACGATCGCGATGGTGGCTGTACCGAGGAGTTCGCTCACGGGGTGCGCTAAGAGCTGACGGCGGTTCACACCGATGACCGTCCCACGATACACCTCGTTGGACGTGCGGAAACGCTTATCGACAAACTCCTCCGCAGTGAAGGCCTTGACGATACGTAGCCCCCCGAGGGTCTCTTCGACCTGGCTGATGAGCTGTCCCCACTGGTTCTGCGCCTCAAGGCTGGTACGCTTGAGCGACTTCCCCACACGCCCCATCACGAAGCCAGCGATGGGCAGGACGAGGAAGACAAAGAGTGTGAGCTGCCAGCTGATGACGAGCATCGAACCTAAATAGACGAGGATGAGGATGGGGTTCTTCAGAAGGAGATCGAGCGAACTCATCACCGAGTTCTCCACCTCACTGACGTCGCCTGTAATACGTGCCAGCACATCCCCCTTACGCTCTTCGCTGAAGAAGCCCAGGGGTAGAGCCAGGATCTTCGCATTAAGTTGGTTGCGCAGGTCACGCACCACGCCCGTGCGTATCGGCACAAGGAAGAAGCCCCCGAGGTAGGTAGCACCGACCTTCAAAAGCGTCATCAGCACCAGATAGATGCCGAGGATAATAAGGGTATAGGAAGCTCCCTTGGTCTCGATAAGCTGGGAGACAGCGTAGCCGAAGTTATTCGTCATCACGCCCTTGAGCTGGGACCAACCGGCCTGCGTCGTCAGGTCAAGCGTGCTGAAGGGGATGTAAGTCGTCACCCGATCCTCTATCTGGAAGAGGATATTGAGGATGGGCATCACCAGGGCGAAGGCCACGAGGTTGAGCAGTGCGCTCAGGATGTTGAAGGTCACCGCAAGGCTCAGATACCCCTTATAATAAGGAGCTATGAAGCGGCGGATCAACATAAATATATCTTTCATCTATGCATCTTTGAGCGCTCGTACCGAGACCTTTAACTGGGCTTATTCGACACGGAGGCTACTTATCCTAATCTAATATTGTCCCCAAAGATACGACAATGCCGCGGCTTCCTCCTTGGCGACTCAGCTGCTCTGGGTCCAACTCCCTGCAAACAAATACACTTACCCCCTGCGGTTAGATACACTTCACCCCTCTATCGCAAGCATAGCAATAGAGGGGTGAAATACGATATAGGAGGCAACAATCACCCCTTCCAAATGAGGCGATTTGCCAGAGAAATGCGGCTCTTTGCACCAGTAGGAACTATAGGGTTAAGCCCCCAGAAGCGCAAATTCCCTGTATCTTCCTGCTCCGTTCGCAGCACAAAGTCTCGGCACAGATACTTCGAGGACTTAAGGCTTTGGAAAGCCCATAGCCCAGTTTCCTGCATACGCGCATACCACGTAGTCATTGAACGGCCTTCCTCCTCAAAGAGCTTGTAAGAACCAGCGTCAATATATATGAAGACCTGCTGACTCTCATAGCGAGGCAACATAACATTCAGATAGGTCGACTGGTAAGGGATTAGCTCATAGGTTGCTGGATCAGAGAAGACATACATCGTACTCCCGACTTCGCGTGGTCGCACTAAATCTAAAATCCCTGCACAGTACTTTACCTTCAGTGGAATATCTGAGATGAGTGAGGGTATTGATGGATTCCCCTTTTCAAGCTCCAAAAACGTCGTATGAGCATTGGGATTTATCTGCTCTTTGAAGAGACCTTCATCATAGCGCCGAATCGCATCGACTGAAGTAATCGGATACAGCGGGTCTGGCGTATAAACACTACCGGTCTGCAGATAGGTCACACCCCATTGTAAATGATTATGAGTCACCTTACTCCGCAACTGTGGGGAGAGAGCAGCACCTCCGACCCACAGAGCATTGAAGATCGAGGTAACCTCTGATGAGGTGAATAGTGACTCATTAGCTGCTACTGCTAAATCCAGAGCTGCCCCCGTGGAATACGAAGTCACAAGATGCGTCCCATACTTCTGCACCAGATCAGCTGCGGAGAGCTTCTTCAGATCTCTGACAAAACGTTTATGGAGAAAGAATTCATAGTCCGTAGGAGTATCCGTCTGATAGTACTCATATAGATACTTGTAGCCCATCATATAGCGATAAATATGCTGATGTGAACTACCCGATGAGTACCTCCTATTACCATATGCCATCTCTATACTTTTATAGTCACCTCCCACGCTGACAGAGATCGTATCATAGAGAGGGCTACCCTTGGATGATTGGTAAATCCGATTGAAGAAGCGATCCTGAAGGCTAATTGCCTGTTCTTCGCGTTGCGGTGCTTGAAGGTTAGGCGTAATAGCCCGTCCAAAAGGAGACCAAGGATTGTTAGCTGCGATGCGCTTCTCATCTAAGACGCTCCACTGTGTGAAGCCATCAACATCATTAGCTGTATGCGCGACTTGACTGAAAGAACGCCCCAAGTAACGCTCGGGAAGAAGCTCCTTAGTACCCCGCCCTCGAATAACCTCGAAAGACGCATAAGTATCTCTATAGTTTATATGTCGAGAGGAAGAATACTTGGGGCTATCATCCTCCTTACACGAGCCAAAGAAGAGGCTAAGCAAGAGTGTCAGGATGCTACAATAGGCACTTCTTCGC
>CAKMOP010000002.1 GCA_927910985.1 uncultured Porphyromonas sp.
ACGAAGCTTGCCTCAAGATTAGATCTCATTATAAGGGTGGTTACAGCACGATGACCTTGATAGGCTACAGGTGTAAAAGGCGGTGACGTCAAAGCCGAGTAGTACGTAATAGCCCGAAAGTTTTTGCCTAATGGTTGTATACCGACGTTAGCGATACGAGTGTGAGTATCGGATGTTTTTATCGAGTCAATGATTGTCTAAATACAGAGATATTTAGGTGGTTATAACGTTGGGGTTCCACCTCTTCCCATCCGAACAGAGAAGTTAAGCCCAATCGTGCCGATGGTACTGCGTAAAAGTGGGAGAGTAGGTAGCCGCCATTTTAGGAGAGTGGGTGTTGTAGCGAGAGCTATGACACCCACTTCGTTTTTGCCTCAAGCGAGGAATATTCTGCTCTATCTGCCTGCTGTGCATATACCGCAAGCTAAGTCAGAAAGACGGTGAATGTCAATGGGGAGATCTCTCCTCTTCTTTGTCGACATTTGGATTCCTTGCTACTACCTCTTGACTGGATGAGCTCCTTGCTGTGGCACAATGAGTCTGGAGAGATGCCCCCGCATAGGTGTGCGTGATGGACGATCGTTTTGAGCGATGAAGTCCCTGCCTATGTGATTCTATTTGCTCTCCTGTGTAGGAGTAGTTTTATTCACTTGACTTTTTTAATGTATAGATGAAAAAAGAAGATTGTTTGCTGCGCTTTATTTCTTTCCCTTGGCTTAGTGACGACGGCTTGTAAGTCGAAGGAGGATGCCCCACGCACTACGGAGAAGGAATCAATAGAGAAGGTGAAGCCTTCGGAAGAATCCAAGCAGCCCGAAGCTCCTAATACTCCTGAGGAAGCAAAGCCTTCTGTCCCTAAGCCATCGGACTATCACATGGTGACGCGTATGCAAGTCAAAGTCTTGGATGGCAAGACAACCGAGCTACTGCGTACGCTGGACTTAGAGGAGTTTATCGTGGGGAAAGAAGCAAGATGCTATTACGCTCAAAAGACCTCCTTCCCTATGTAGAGTTCTATTCTTCTACTCCTCCAGGGGGGGACTTTTACACCCCTGACCACCGATGATGTGAAGTTGTTAGAGCTGCTGGACTTAAAGTACGAGCGTGCGTCGGACTACAATGGTTATCTTGCGTTTAAGGTGCGCTACAAGGGGGTAAATGGTAAGGAGGTATTGCGTATCCCCATTTCTATGCGTGACTACTTCTTGCAGAAGTTCGAACTGAATGAGAGCTTCCCTAAGGAGTATTACCTCGGAGGACTGGAGCATCAGTTTGGGATCTATTGGGCTTCTCTTTTTAAGCCCTACGATAGGACGAAGTATGCGATTGTACCCACGGAGCCTCGTGCCGACCACGCCAATAATACGCTCTCTTTCCGAGGTGTCGTTAATTTGCCACGGTATAATGCCGAGAATGTCTTGACGCTTGACTTTGAGCTGAAGGGATTCAAGCCTCTATCTGTGCTGAAGGGACAGCTGACGTTTGTTACTACGAGCCCTCTCAACGAATATATGCAGGAGAGACTGCAGCAGTTACAAAAGCAAAAGAGGCTCACAGATGAGCATATCTTGCAGATGCTTCAGTCCAGTGTCGACTCTTGGATTAAGAAAGCAAGCCCAGGTATTCGCTACACTTCTGGTGGCAACTTGCACTGGGATGGTGATAACTTGTTAGGTGAACTTTCGGGAGGTCACGACACGCGGGATATTTACTTGGCAAGACCACGCTTTTCCGTTCTCTCTGCTCACTTTGATAAGGAGGATGCTACGTTGGCTCTTGATATAGAACTTCAAAGTGCCAATGACGTAGCTCTCAGCGGAGTGACAGCCAAGCTGGTTGTCGCTCGCTTCACCTCTAATCCCTCTTATAAGACAACTTCCTATCCCTCGCCCCGACAAGTATAACAGCTTGTCGCGAGGGATTTTTTGTGCTGGATGTGTGGGGCGCGAGCCCTATCGCCAAGTAGGAGTCTGAGGCCTTTGACCCGGATCATTGAGGGTGGTGTGAATGGATATTCGGATGGGGAGCTTTTCCTTCTGCTGGAAAGTAATCGTTCCAGCGGTGGAATAATTGCTTTCCATCGGGTGGAATAGCTCCTTTCCAGTAGAGGAGTGTAGTTCATTTTTGCATCGGGAAAGGAGCATTTGAGCACGCTTATTGGGGCTTTGCTGGTGCAAGAGCAGGGATTTTCTTTGTGGAGGATTTGCATTTTAGGAAATCTTTTTTCTACCTTTGAGACAAGGTTGGGGAAATTGAATCCCTACGAATATCGAATAATTATGACTGCATCATCCACCTCAGACATGCCTATGGGCTACTGAGGCTCGCGGAGAATATCTTCGACTACGTCAGACTGGGGCGACCTCCCACTACGTAGTAGAGCCTTGGAAGCCCCATCTTCCATATAAGTTGCTCACTAAGGTCACAGATCTCATACACCACACGCCACGAAGTAGGAGTCTATAAGCCACTTACCGCTGATTACTCGCTGCTTCTCCCTTTTCCTATTTTATTGTACCACGCCATAGAGCTTGTCGCTTTGTGGTGGCTCGTGTACAACACTTCCCTATACCTTTGACAGGTGTGCTGCCGTCTTGTAGCCCACTCGAACACCTATAAATATCCGTGTAATCTATGAGATTGAATATTACATCCCTTTTGGCCGGCTTGATCCTCCTATTCCTGCTGCCTGCATGTAAGACCACTGAAGAGGTTGAAGAAGCTACCTTAGCCCTTTCATCCGAGACACTGACCTTCGCCAAAGAAAGTAGTGAACAGACCGTAACCATATCTACGAATAAGGAGAGCTGGCTGGCTTTCTCCCCCCAAGAAGGCTCGTGGATCAACCTGAGTCAGGAGGGGAATACGCTCCATATCCAGGCTGAGAAGAATGAGCTGGGACGTGAGCGTGTCGGTGCGGTCATCGTCAGCGCTGGTGGCGCTCAGCGTCGTATCGCTGTCCGCCAGAGTGCTGCGGATATAGTCCTTGCCTCTGAGCAAGACCGCCTTGTTTTCCCTGTCGAAGGGGGCGCAAAGAAGGTTGCCTTCGAGAGTAATAGTACAGTGAAGGTAGAGTTGGGAGCTGAGACCTCTTGGCTCCAACTATCAGACGTGACGAAGTCGAGCTTCGTCCTCACCGCACAGCCCAATGAGAGCGATGCTTCTCGCTCCATAAAGGTACTCATCACGGCGGGTACGAAGATCAAGGAAATCGAAGTCTCTCAGGATGGTACGAGCCAATATATTCTCCCTCTTCTGCAGTTCCCCTCTTCGCTTAGGGATGTGATTCGCTTCGAGCATGGACGCCTGAGTGAGCTGACGCGTAGCTTCAACCGTGGTAGTGCTATTGTCTTCAGATACGCCACGCAGAGTACGCTCTTCCCTCTGATAGAATATGAGTTTGAGCACGAGCGTAGCAAGAGCTACCAGGCCACGATACAGCTGTGCTTGGATGATAAGGCGGTGAAGGATAATCCTTCATTTACAGCCTTCTTACAAGCTGCCGGCTACCAGAAGTCAGACGCACTCACTACTGCAGAGCAAGATGTTTATGTGAATAGTCGTTTGCCTTTCAACCTGAATATAGCCTTTGATCCCTCGGGTGAGGCCTTGCTGGAAACAATCTATGTCCCTCGTCAGACACAAGCCTATCGCACCTTCGATCACCTGCCCCTGCGTCAGCAGGCAGCTATTTGCTGCAACCGTCCCGAAAATATACACGGCTATAAGAAAGCTGATGTAGCCAAGAAGGAAGTAGAGTGGAAGGGCGAACTTGATGCGACAGACCCAGGTGCCGACCGTGATGAATATCAGCTCTACACAGCAAAGTCTTCGCTGGATGGAGAAGCCTACCGTGGTTACTTCTACTTGCAGCCCAGCGAACATCTACCTGCTACGAGTCCATTCATAGGCGAAGTCAACACGGTTCAGGCAATCTTTGATGATGTCACTCTGGGATTTTGGACGGATGCTCTGGGTAACTCCTATATGACTAAGGAGATGAACCAGCTACTCAACGCCAATGGGTACCGCTACTTGCGTGAGCTCAAAGGAGGGTTTATAGCCTACTATAATGGGACGACCAAGTCCGCCTATCTCCTGCGCGTACTTGAGATTAAGGGTAAACGTGCCTTGGAGCTGCAGACCTTCTTTGTTGAACTCGGTGGTGGCGGGGGAAATACTCGGGGAGCACATACGGCCAAGAATGAAAATCTCTTGGAGCGCCGCGCCCGTATCTCCTCCCTGATCGAGCGTCATCTGCAGCAGAGCCGTCCTCTTCAGCTGCGTCGCCGCTAAGAGGCGGGGGAACAGCCGCTCTGTTCATCCTCAGATATAAGACTATCACATCATGATATAGAGGTGCTCTCGAGTAGCTTGCTGCTCTCTTTGTAGGACGGAGCTTGGGGTGACCGCCCAGCCAGCCAGTAGCATCTTGAGGTGCCTTCTTCTGTTCATCGCTATCTGTTTTTGATTGGTCCTATTATCGATCACCTAATCCTCTGAAGCTGGATGCACCCCGACAGCTTGCTCCCTGTCGGGGGCGCGTGCAGCTCCCTCTCTGTCTCTCTTTGTGCCTCGTGTAGTGCTTGTCGCTCATCTTAGGCATAGGTTTCTCCTCCTCTTCCCCAAGTGCTCTACGCTGTAGCTCTCTTGAAAACATCTTTAATACCTACATACATTATGAGACTGAGTATTAAATACCTATTAGGTTGCTTGGCTCTTCTCTTCCTCTTGCCTGCGTGTAAGGGCAATGACGAGATCGAAGAAGCAACCTTAGACCTCTCAACCGAAACGCTTACCTTCGCTAAGGAAGGCAGCGAACAGAGCGTAACCGTCTCGACAAACAAGGAAAGCTGGCTGGCTTTCTCTACGCAGGAGGCCTGGCTCTCTGTCGAGCAGCAGGGCTCGACGCTGAAGGTTAAGGCTGAAGCCAATGAACAAGGTCGTGACCGTGCGCCTCTGTCATCGTCAATGCAGGCGGGCTACAGAAGCGTATCGCCGTCAAGCAGTCTGCGGCAGATATCCTTTTGGAGCTCGGCGAATCGGCTCTATCCTTCCCCGTCATTGGTGGGCAGAAGAAGGTAGCTTACTCCAGTAATGGTTCGGATACAAAGGTCGAGCTGGCTACCCCAGTGGACTGGCTGACGATTGACAAGGTCACGGCTAATAGCTTCGTCCTGAGTGCAAAGCAAAGCACCGATAAGCACCGCCGTCAAGTCAAGGTTATTGTCTCCTCAGGCACAACCATTCGAGAGGTAGAAGTTACGCAAGAAGGAACGCTGCAATATGTCCTTCCTTTGCTGAAAGTCCCTGCATCATTGGCTGAAGTAGCTCGCTACGAAAATGCCCGTGGTCACGTGTTGGTAAAGACTCCTGATGGCTTGTTTAACACGACAACCTATCGCTTCTTGACTCAGAACAAGGAAATGAGCTTTATCCAGTATGAGTTCAAGGGTGAAGACGCAGCTGGATATACTTCGGCCGCTACCATCTGCACTGATGTTAAGCTCATCAAGGACAACCCCGATTTTGAAGCCTTCCTTCGTGAACAGACCTTTGAAAAGGCGAATGTCTCTCAAGATGGCAATACGATCACCTATCGCAGCAAGACTATTCCTCTGGAGATAGCCCTGAATATTAAGCCTGCAGGAGTCATCATTACGGTGACCTATGTGCCTATTCAGGATAAGGATTATCCTACCTTCAAGAGTTTTCCTATGGCTAATCGTATAGCCTTCCTCGGAAGTCGTGAGCTGCAGGTTCCTGGTAAGAAACGCGCCTATGTGCATACTGCAGAGCAGGACTGGGGTGGCGTTCTGGATAAGGCCATCTCTACAGAGAAGTATGAGCACTATAAGGGCAGTGACACCGAGTACCGTGGCTACTTCTTTATCGTAGCTTCGAAGGATGAAGAAATCCCTGAAGGAGACCCTTATATCGATGTCTGCCAAGCAATCAAGGGATATTACGCTGATCTCTCACTTGGTCTGTGGATCGATCCTCTGGGTGCACCACATCCTACGCGTGAGATCGTTAAGCTCCTGGGGGACGAAGGCTTCGAATTCTTCCGGACGCTGAAGAATGGAGCACCTGTCTTCATCAATCGAAAGAAGGATCAAGCTCTGGCTCTTGTTCCGATCAAGATTGAGGGTAAGGTATTCCTCTCTATCGAGATGTTCCTCTTCCACGACAAGAGTGAAGATGGAGGCAATTCGCTGGCTACACTCCAGAACTACCGTAGCTACCTCAAGTCTAAGCAGATCAAGCAGGCTGAAGGTCGCCGTCTGGAGTCCTATGTAGCTAAGCTCTCCCGCCGTCACTAATCCTATTCCCTATCCATTGTAGCACTGCCTCTCTCGGAGGTACCCGAGAGAGGCAGTCTACTTTTGATCGCTCTTTCATTACGCTTCTCCTCCACATCTCACTGTGACGGTGTGCCACTTCAGCCCCTCCCATTAGGAGCAATCATAGTGAAGAGTATCCGTATTCGCAACATCCATTTGCCTACGATAATGAAACAATCCATACTGACCTTATCCCTTCTCTCCGCATTAGCCCTCAGCTCTTGCCAGAGAGACCTGGATGAAGTGTCTCCTCAGAGTACGCCTCAGCCGACAGAGAGCAATAGCCCTTCTACTCCCGCACGCACCTTCCTCTCGACCCAAGGTGCCGAAGCGGGGACGCTCTACATTCGTATTCGCCGCTCAGCTAAGAATGGCTTCCGTACCCTCGATGCTGGTGGTGCTTCGATGCAATCTCTGCCTTCTCAGCTGGCGAAGTCCCTGCGTAGCATAGGTACTGACGTACCTCGGAACCCCTCTTCCCGATGGATCCACGCTTCGAAGAGCGTATCCGTCGCGAAGGGCTTGACCTATGGTACATCGTCCACTTCGACAAGAAGCAGAACCTTCAAAGTGCTATGCAGACGCTGTCTTCTGTCCCCGAAGTCGAATATACCGAGCCTGCCTATGAGATAGCTCTGCCTACGGGTAAGCCCGTTCCTGTCAACTACATCGGCCGTAGTGACGCTCCTGCAGTGCCCTACAACGACCCCCTGCTCCCCGATCAGTGGCACTACCACAATACAGGGCGCTTCTCTCGGAGTATTGCTGGTGCTGATATCGGACTCTTTGAGGCTTGGACGAAGGAAACAGGGAAGTCAAACGTCATCGTCGCTGTCGATGACGGCGGGATTGACATCAAGCACCCTGACCTCAAGGACAACCTCTATGTCAATCAGGCGGAGCTAAAGGGAAAGGAAGGGGTCGATGATGACAACAATGGATTTGTCGATGATATCTATGGCTTCAACTTCATCCATAACAATGGGACGATCTACCCTGATGACGAATCCCATGGGACACACGTGGCGGGGACAGTCGGCGCACGTACCAATAACAATATCGGTGTCGCTGGTGTCGCCGGCGGTGATGGTACGGAGGGCTCCGGTGTCCGCCTGATGAGCTGCCAGATCTTCGGTGGTAAGAATGAAGGTGGAAGTGGCGCACGGGCTATGTACTACAGTGCCAATAATGGTGCTGTCATCAGTCAGAACTCTTGGGGCTATGTCCTCCAGGCTAATATCACGGCCATTCCTCAAGCAGACAAGGCCGCGATTGACTACTTCATCAAG
>CAKMOP010000003.1 GCA_927910985.1 uncultured Porphyromonas sp.
CTTCTGAATCTCTTCCTGCATCATCTGGTAGCTATTCTGCGTGCGCGACTCGATTTCCTGCAGCTCTTGCTGACGACGCTTCTTGATGACATCCGTCATCGTAGCTTCTTCCTTCTGATAGGCTTCGAGCTTGGTCTTCATCTCGTCCTGCATACGCTTGATTTCCGAGTCGTACTGCTTAGCTAAGTCTTGAATCTTCGTGGTAGCAGCCTTGACATCGGGCAGAGCTTCCATCACGGCAGCGGTATTGACGATACCGATCTTCTGCTGTGCCTGAGCTGAGAAGGCCAGAGGGAGAAGGAGGAGGAGGGAAATGAGGAACTTCTTCATTGTCTTGGATTATTACGTTTAATTAGTTGATTAGGCGATGATTATCGGTCGAGACCGAGGGTGGAGAGTACGGATTCGCTGATGTCCAGGGCGGGGTCAGCGTAGACGATCTTCGAGGAAGAGCGGTCGATGATGAGCTGAAGGCCCCCACGGCGCGCCAGCTCCTTCATAGCAGCCCACACGCGGTCTTGGATGGGCTTCATCAGGGCTTCGCGCTTCTTGAAGAGGTCACCTTCGGGGCCGAAGTATTTACGCTTGAGCTCGTATCCCTGCTTCTCGAGGGCGACGATGGCCTCTTCGCGTTGCTTCTTCTGCTGGGCGGAGAGGAAGGCAGCTTCGCTTTGATATGCCTTATAGGCCTCTTCGGCTTTCTTCTCGTAGCCCGAGACTTCGGCCTGCCACTTCTTGGAGAGGTCTTCGATTTGGCGGTTCATCACCGCATACGAAGGGTCTTTCTTGAGGATGAATTCCATATCGACGAGGGCAATCTTCTGCGCCTTGACCGAGGCAAGCGGTAGGAGCAGGAGCGCCAGCAGGAAAAGAATCTTCTTCATACTGCAATTCTGATAAGAGGGGAGTAATAGTGCCCTGAGGCGTAGCCTCTACGCCTCGAGGGTATGGATGTCGCTACAGGTCACGCCCGAGGACGAAGTGAATGTTGCTACCGCCACGCTCGTTGTAGCCGTTGGGGCGGTCGAAGCCGTAGCCCCAGTCAAGCCCAAGGAGCCCAATCATCGGCATCATCACGCGCACACCGACACCGGCCGAACGCTTCAGATCGAAGGGGTTGTAGCGGCTAATATCTGCCCAGGCATTCCCAGCTTCGGCGAAGCCAAGGACCCAGACCGTAGTAGACTGCTCGAAGATCAGCGGATAGCGAAGCTCGAGCGAAGCCTTCATATACGAATAAGCGTAGTCGTAGTTTGCTCCAGCGATGGAGCCGTTCTTATACCCACGCAAGCCGATGGTCTCGTTGAGGTAGCCCCCCATCGAAGCGGACATCATATCACCACCCATATAGTAGGTACCGAAGGGCGAGCGCTTGTACTTATTGTAGCTATTGATGATACCCCCTTCGATACGTGCCATCAAGACGGGCGTACGCTTGACGGTCGTGGGATTCATCAGTGGGAGGAAGATCTTACCCGAATACTTCCACTTATGATACTCGAGGAAGCGATAACGATCTGCCAAGGGCAGTGAGGTGTCGGAGTAGTCCTTCTTATCGAAGAGCGAGTAAGGAGGCGTGAAGCTCACCGAGAAGGAGAAGTCCGAGCCACGGCGCGTGTAGACGGGATTGTCCACGGAATTGCGGTCGATGCGCAGCTCGAGGTTGAGGTCATTTGCCGTACCCTGATGGTAGTTCTGGAAGGTGTTGTACGTCCAGTTGTTGAGGCGGTAGTGGGTGAAGTTGAGCGAGGCGGTGAGCTGGAACCAGTTGTCGGGCCAGTTCAGACGACGCCCATTGGCGATGCTCAGACCGATGATGCTAAGCGACTTATCCGAGTCGTAGGAATCTTCGTAGAGCGTACTTGCCCCCTGCTGGTCATAGCCGCCATAACGACCATAGCCTCCTCCATAACCTCCGTAGCCATAGCCACTGTAATAGGGATTATAGTAGCCCGAGCCGTAGTAGTTACGCGCTTGACCCGAGTAATAGCGCTGGTCGATGGCCGTCATACGGGAGTAGAAAGCACTTACCGAAAGGAGGTTGGGTCGCTTACCACCGAACCAAGGGTCACTGAAGGAGACGCTGAGCTGGTTGTAATAGCGTGCATTCGTCTGCCCGTTGATGGAGAGCTTCTGCCCATCACCCTGAGGGATGATCCCCTTGTACATACTGGGGCGGAAGAGATTCTGTATGGAGAAGTTCGTGAAGGTAAAGCCGATCGAGCCGATAATACCCGTCTGACTCCAGCCGATGGAGAGGTTCAGCTGGTCGTTGCTCTTAGGCGTGAGGTCATACTCAATATCTACTGTTCCGCTCTGTGGGTTGGGGACGGGCTTAGGTACGGACTTCTCCGCATCGAAGTGGCCGAGCTGGTTGAGGATACGGAAGGAGTTCATCAGGTCTTCCTTACTGAAGAGCACCCCAGGCTTAGTGTACAGCTCACGACGCACGACATCTTCGTAGACGATGTCGTTACCACGGATCTTGACCTTGTCGATGGTCGCCTGCGGCCCTTCGGTGACGCGCACTTCGAGGGATACAGAGTCGCCCACGATGTTCGTCTCTACGGGGTCGACGCCAGCGAAGATGTAGCCATTGTTATAGTAGAGGTTGCTGACAGCGTCTTCGTCTACGGTAAGACGGTTCTCCAAGCGCTTCTGGTCGTAGACGTCACCAGGGCGCACGGCCAGTAGCTGGGAAAGTAGCTCCGAAGGGTACTTAGTGTTCCCCACAAAGCGGATATCCTTGATGTAGTACTTCTGCCCTTCGTTGACCTTGAGGTAGATGTCCACCTTACGCGAGCCAGGGACGGGGACGATGCTATCGTGTACCAGCTCGGCATCACGATAGCCGGCAGCTTGGTAGCGCTTGATGAGGTTCTGCAGGTCTTCCTTGTAGTCGGCATCGACGAACTTCTTCTGCTTGAAGATCTTCAGCAGGGAGGAGAGTGCACGCCCACGGGAGAAGGTGAAGCCTTCGTTGGTCTTGCCCATCGCCATACGGAGCTGGTAGTCGGTGAGGGCGGTGTTCCCTTCGAAGTAGATATTGCGCACCTTCGTCTTGCCGCTGCGGTCGATGTCAAGCGTCAGGTTCACGTAGCCCGGCTGACCAGCCGCTTCGCTCTCCTTGATGGTCATCGTCATCTCACGGAAGCCCTTCTCATCGTAGTACTTCTTGACGAGCTGGCGGGCACGGTCGAGGGTGTTGGGGGAAATCAACGTGCCCTTCTTGAGCCCCGTGCGCTTCTCGAGCTCCTCACGGTCGCTCTTGGAGATCCCCGTGAAGGTAGCCTCCGCAAGGCGTGGGCGCTCGGTGAGAGCAATCTCCAAATAAGCCTTGTTGCCCTCGTACTTAGTGACCAGGACACGCACATTGGAGAAGTACCCCGACTGGAGGAAGCGGTTGACGGCTGAGGTCAAGGCGACCCCAGGTATCTGTATTTCATCCCCCACGTTGAGCCCTGAGAGGCTGCTCAGGACGAAGTCATCGTAGCTCGTCGAGCCCGTAATCTTGACCTCAGCGATGGTCTTGGTCACAGGACGCTCGTAGCTGATCGAAGGAGCGACGACCACGCTCGAAGCGTTCTTCGTCGTGTCGCTGACTATCTGGAGTGTGGTATGGGGAGCGGCTTCCACTGCACCTGCCGTGAGGAGGGTGGCAAGGAGTAGGAGTGCGGGGATTCTCTGCATAGGTTCTTATTATCGTCGTGCTGGAAGGGAGGCTATCAGGCTGGTTAGTCCTCCAGTTGTATTTGTTCGCTTGTCTTACCAAAGCGGCGTTCGCGAGCCGTGTAGGCTTCGAGGGCTTCACGAAGGGGCTCACGCCCGAAGTCAGGCCAGTAGACCGAGGAGAAAAAAAGCTCGGCATAGGCAGCCTGCCAGAGTAGGTAGTTGCTGATGCGCTCCTCACCTCCAGTGCGGATCAAGAGATCGGGGTCGGGGAAGGCAGCCGTGTCGAGGTGTGCCGTGATGCTCTCCTCGGTAAGGCTCTCAGGAGAGAGGGTGCCGGCAGCTACCTCACGTGCTATCTGCTGCGTCGCACGCAGGATTTCATCGCGCGAAGAGTAGCTCAGGGCTACAATGAGGGTGATGCGCTCGCAGGCAGCGGTAGCCTGGATGCTCTCACGCAGAGCGTGCTGCGCCTGCTCGGGCAGACGGCTAAGGTTGCCAATGGCCTCGAGGCGCACCCCTTCCTCGATGAGGCTGGGGGTCTCGGAGTGAATAGCCGAGACGAGGAGGTTCATCAGGGCATCGACCTCTTCCTGGGGGCGTGACCAGTTCTCCGTACTGAAGGCATAGACCGTCAGGTAGCGGATACCGAACTCTGCCGCAGCCCTCAGAGTCGCTCTCAGAGCATCCTGACCACGGATATGCCCATCGGTGCGAGGCAGTCCACGCTGCTTGGCCCAGCGACCATTCCCATCCATAATGATGGCCACGTGCTCGGGGATACGGAGCGGCGTGGAGGCTGTCGTGGGCTGAGGAGACATTGTCATTGGCACGTTGTTCTTATTGTTATTCGGTCAGGGTTCTCTACTCCTAACTTCCTACAAATATAGCGTATCTTTTAGTCACAGCTGTACTTACGGCGTGGTGCGAGGCGGTAGTGCACCCCGACCGACCAAGAGGCATAGCTATCGTGCCCCTTGATGCTACGCCCTCCATCCACGGAGAAGGGGTTCGCCATCCAGCGCTGCGAGGGCTCCAGTCCCTCCAAATCGTCAGCGAACGTGCGGCGGATACTCCAGCTCGCACTGAGTCCCCAGCGGTCACTCAGTCGGCACTTCAGCCCAGCACTGAGGTAAACACCTGGGAAGAGCTGCAGGCGGTGTGCGCTCACGCCTCCTGCCAGCCCCACGCCCCCACCGACGAACGGCGTCCACGAGCGTGTGCCGAGGTAGCGAGCTTCCTCCCCATAGGGGAAGAAGTGGAAGGCTCCCCCGAAGGAGAGATCCACGAGTGTGCGCTGGAAGCTACGACTCACCTCCGCCCCTTGGGGGAAAGCATTGGCAGCGTAATCAGCCTGACCACGAAGTCCCCTCAGAGCCAACTGGCTCATCAGCGTCCAGCGCAGGGAGAGCGGTCTATGTAGATCTAACGCTATTCCGAGCGATTGTGGTGCAATTACCCCCTTGCGCCCGATATCTCCGAGGTAATAATTAGAGGAAATACTTCCCCCGAGTTCGTAGCGGTAGTCCTGCGCGCCCAAGGACATCACCCCGGCAAGCATCAGGAGCAGACAGCCGAGCGAACACCTCATCGAGCCGCAAGTAAGGAGGCTATTCGGTGGCGGTCTTCAGACCACCGAACTTACCGACAAAGAGCTTTGCCGACTCCCCAGCGGTCTTCACCCCACGTAGGAGGTAAATCGTCTCCCCATCGCTTGAGGGAAAGGCCACTAATGGATAGCCAGCGAAGTCGGCACGCGTCAGCCCCGTGAAGGCCACTTCGCGCGCTGCTTGCCACGTCACGCCACGGTCATCGGAAATCGATAATTCGAGCCCCGTAGCCGTGGAGCTGAAGCGATAGATACGCTTCTGTGCTGGCACGTAAGCCTGCGTCTGCGAGACGGCAGCGACAGCAGCGAGGGGCTTTTCATTGACCCGAAGCCACGCTGTCCCATTCGTTGTCGCCCAGACGTTGGCATTGATCTTTCCGTCAGCCGTGCGTCCTCCAGCGAGATAGAGGGCGGTACCTGCGTAGCTACTTCCCGAGAGTTCGTAGCTCTGTGCACCACCTGCCGTGGGGAAGCTCGCCTGAGGCTGCTCCCCGATTGTGGCAATCTGCCCCGAAGTGAGGTCATAGCGCACGAAGTTCATCGCCCCCGAGGTCGTCTTACCCACCAGGGCAAGAGCAGGCTTCCCATCAAGGTTAGCCCTCCAAGGAGCGCGTGCGGGGTAGCCGAGCAGGGAAGGCCTTCGCCGTGAAGGTCGTGCCGAAGGTAGAGGCTTCATAGAGACGATCTGCGCTGGTCGTAGCATAGAGCTTCTCCCCATAGGTCAGGAGGGAGGTAAGACGCTCGCCTGCCGTCAGCCCCGAGAGGCTGGCAGGAGTCCAAGTCCCCGTAGGATCGGAGAAGGTGCTCACCGCATTCTTGCCATCGGCAGTGACGTAATAGAGCGCACCGCCAGCATCCTTCCCGCGCAGATCTACCTGCGAGAAGGTCGTGCTGAAGGCAGGAAGTCCCGTCACCGAAGCCTCCGACCAAGCGAAGGCGTGGGGATCCTGGGCATAGCGCTTGAAGGTCACCTTATAAGTATAGGAGCTGGAGGATGCATTGCCTGTGCCTGTCGTGATACGCAGCTGAATACCCTTCAGCAGGTCGCTGCTCTTGAAAGTCTGCGTTTCACCCGTCCACTTGACTGCCGTCCCATTGCTCAGGATTACCTCGACGCTGGACTGATCCGAAGCCTTCATGAGGCGCAGATGGACATTGTAGTCGGCACCGCTATAGGGCAAGGCCTGCAGGTTGTAAATGATGCCAGTGGCGGTATTGCGGATGACGAAGGGAATCGTCGACACAGCTTCCTTGAGGGCTGCATCGTCCGTTGAGAGGGCGAAGGCCTTAATCTCATTGTCGAAGATCTGGATATCCTCCAGCTCGACCTTGTTCTTCTTACAGCTGGTCGCACCGAGGGCGAGAGCTAAAAGGCTCAAGGCTACTGGGGCAAGGGGGGTGATACGTCTCATTGCTTCTATGTATGATGGAGCGAAAGATGCTTACTCGTGTGAGTGGAGTCGGCAGAACCCCTTCTTCCGAGGCACACTCTGCACTATAACTCTAAGCTACAAAGGTATAAAGAATAACGCAAGTCCCGTGTACTGCGCCTCAGGTTAACGCCGAGGGGCAATACCTCCCTCTACACCCCGACAAGAAGAAGAATAAGCCCGCCGGGAAATAGAGCCCCTCCCTCCCCCCTTCCTTCTCAAAAGAAGAAGCAACTTGGCTCAAGCCTACAAAGGTCAAGAATAACACATAAAACCACTAACAACAAGCACCTTACAAAGAGCCACTCTTCTCCATCCACGAGCAGTATACCCTCTTCGACCGCACACGACTCAATATATCTACCATATATAATACACACGCGCGCGCAGAAGTATCGGGAGGTTTGCACGCAAAGCAATAGTCCTTCACGCACCAACCTATATTGCTCCGAGTACAAACCTATATTGGTCACGGCTCGAAGCAATATAGCTTCGCGCGCCGACCAACATAGCACACACAGCCAGCTCCCCGTATCGGCCAGTTGACCGCGCTCCTTCGCCCCACCCTTCACTACCCCACCTTTGCCGTATCTTTGTATCCGAAGGTGGGGGACTTCGCCCCCACCCTTCACAGCCCCAAGACACGATGACGCTCGACGAAATACGCAAGATCCTCCCCACCCTCCCCGAAGCCCCCGGTTGCTACAAGTACATCGGGCAGGAAGGGAACATCATCTACGTGGGAAAGGCGAAGAACCTCCGTCGGCGTGTCAGCAGCTACTTCCAGCGGGATGTTCCCAGCTCGAAGACCCGCCTCTTGGTACGACAAATACGTGGTATAGAGTATGTTGTAGTAGGATCTGAGGCCGAAGCCCTCATCCTCGAGAACGCCCTCATCAAGGAGCACCAGCCTCGCTACAACATCCTGCTCAAGGACGACAAGACCTATCCCGAGGTCGTCATCCGTAACGAACCCTTCCCCCGTATCCGTGTCGAGCGCCGCCCTGCCCTGGATGGCTCGGTGCGCTTCGGTCCGTATCCCAACGTCGGGATGGCGCACGCCGCTGTGGCGATGATACGCGACCTCTACCCCATCCGCACCTGCGACCTCGACCTCTCTCCCCACAAGGTGGCTCTCGGCAAGTACAAAGTCTGCCTCGAGTACCACATGAAGAAGTGCAAGGCTCCCTGCATTGGCTACCAGACCGCCGAGGACTACGCTCACAACGTGCGCGAAATCACGAGCCTATTACGGGGCAACCTCCGTGACGTCATCGACCTCTACCGTGAGGAGATGCTGCGCCTCAGCGAGGAGCTGCGCTTCGAAGAGGCACAAATCTACAAGGAACGACTTCAGTACCTTGAGAACTATCAGGTCAAGCATACCGTAGCTCCCCACCACATCCACAACGTCGACGTCTTCAGCTTCGACGAAGATGAGGACGGCTCGACTTACGTGAACTTCATGCACCTCACCCAAGGGATGGTCACCCAGGTCTACACCATCGAGTACCGCAGCCTCATTGAGGGCGAGACGCGCGAAGAGCTTTTCGCCTCGGCCATCACCGAGCTGCGCCAACGCTTTGCCTCACGCGCCAAGGAGCTCATCCTTCCCTTCGACCCAGGATGGCAGGATGATGCCAGCGTGACCATCACCATCCCCCAGCGGGGCGACAAGAAGAAGCTCCTCGAACTCTCCGAGCGCAACGTCCGCCAGTACAAGGTCGACAAGTACAAGCGTGCCGAGCGACTCAACCCCGACCAACGCTTGATGCAAATCGTCACCGAGCTGAAGGAACTCCTGCACTTAGACAAGCTCCCTCTACACATCGAGTGCTTCGACAACTCCAACATCCAGGGCTCTGACCCAGTGGCAGCCTGCGTCGTCTTCAAGCGTGGACGTCCCTCGAAGAAGGATTATCGGAAGTTCAACATCCGCTCTGTCGAAGGCCCAGATGACTATGCTTCGATGCGCGAAGTCCGTCACACCGCCGCTACCGCCGTCTCAGCGAAGACGAAGCGAGCGAAGGGCTTCCCGACCTCATCCTTGCCGATGGGGGAAAGGGGCAAGTCGGGGCTATACGGGATGCCCTCACTGACCTTGGGCTCTCCATCCCCGTGGCCGGGCTGGTGAAGGACGACCGCCACCGCACCGCAGGACTCCTCTTCGGCACGGACACCCTGGACGAAATCCCTGTGCGTCACCACAGCCCCACCTTCCGTCTCCTCGAGCAGATTCAGGCGGAGGTGCACCGCTTCGCCATCACCTTCCACCGTGACAAGCGCAGCAAGAGCCAACTTGCCTCGCGCCTTGACTACATCAAGGGCATCGGGCCGAAGACGAAGGACGAGCTTCTCACGGCCTTCCGCAGCGTGCAAGCCATCGCCGCCGCCAGCCTTGACGACCTCACCTCAGCCATCGGTCCCGCCAAGGCTCGCATTATCCACACCGCCTTCCACCCCGAAGAATAACCCCACCCTATGCGCCTCCTCATCCAACGCACCCGCTCGGCAGCCGTCCACATCGACGGAATAGCCGTAGCCGAAAGTCACCGCCTCGGCATGCTCATCCTCATCGGCATCGCTCCCGACGACACAGCTGAGGACATCGACTACCTCGTGAAGAAGGCCACGCAGCTGCGCATCTTCGACGACGAAGACGGTGTAATGAACCGCAGCATCCTCGACATCGAAGGGGACATCATCGCCGTCTCGCAGTTTACCCTGATGGCGGACACGAAGAAGGGTAACCGCCCCTCCTACATCCGTGCCGCCCGTCCCGAGGTCGCCGAGCCCATCTACCGCGAAGTCGTCCGCACGCTCGAAGCTCGCCTCGGTCGCCCCATCGGCACAGGACGCTTCGGCGCCGACATGCAGGTCACCCTCACCAATGACGGCCCCGTAACCATCTGGCTCGACAGCAAAGCACGCGAGTAGACGACAAGATATACCAGCAAAAAGTAGCGACTACGCCCCGAAATAGATCGGGGCGTAGTCGCTTGCTTTTTATTTGCACTAAGATAGAGCGTATATGTCCTATAGTGTGAGGTTGGTAGAGGCTTCCTCCTCCTGTACATCCAACCACGTACGAAGAGGAAGACGTTCACTTCCAATAACATTACAGACAAGATCATAGACAAGGACTTCGTGGGAATCAATATCCTCATCAATCACAATCATCGAACGCATCAGCTCCACCAAATAGCTCTTTTGCTCTGCATCTAAGGCACACACCTGACACAGAGCCAATAAGGCAGACCGACTCTGTACGTCTTCTTGGATTTGCTCTGTGATACATAGCTCCTGCTTGAGCTTTTCGAATAGCTCCGTCTCACGGATATCTATGCGTCCATCTGCGTATATAACATCTTGCAAGATGCGCAAGACAGCTACACGCTGCTGATAATTAAATGGCTTCATCTTTAAATAATAAATCTTCTTGGGGTTCAACGTCGTGCTTATTTAGGTCAACGGAATACAAGCGCCTCCCTTCATCTTGAGCATCATACTTTCTTTCTTGTAAGGCTTTCCGTACGCATTGGCACTTAAACTGCTCTTTTTTCAAGCGGACATATAGTACTCCCTTATACCCTGATTCTTCCAGCTCGTTCAGCCTTTCATGGGTATATACGGGATAAATAGGAGTCTTAGCTCCAAGTCTCTTACCCTTAGGCTTGATCCACGCAATCGGACGAGAGTATAGTGTCGGCTTGCATTCAATTTCCTCTTCCGTGACGTTGGTCTCAGGCATAGGCTCTCTCCGCCTCTGGGATGGAACCTGAGGCTGAGTAGAGATAGAGGGTATTCGCTTCTTGAACTTCTTGAACTCCTTGGGCTCATCGCTGAAGATGGATAAAGGTAGCTCGTCATAATATGCATCGTAAACCTTATCATACCCCAGGGTCAGTCCGAGGAGATATAATGCTGATCTCGTATAAGGTTTATTCACCAGACTCTTCTTGAACTCGTCTTTTAAAAGCCCTCTATCAAACTTTTCGGCACAACGACTTTTTAGAAAGAGAAAAAGAGGAGCTGTGTCATGATAGAGGGAATCAATCCCCTCAGCCATCCTTAGCCTCGAATCCTTTATTGAAGTTCGCAAATCCGCAAAATTATCAGATGTAGCTTTATCTAAGAGCCTTACAACCTCTGCACCACTATCTCTCACGTCAAACTCACCGTCCGGCTCTTTCTTTTCGAAGAAGCTTATACATGTATGTATATAGTCCAGGAAGTATCCTTTATTCTTGTCTTTCGGATAAGTAGCGTGTCGCTCATACAGGAAGAGATATATCCAAGGCGAAAGCTCCCCTTTAGGCCTACACCCAGAGAAGATGAGCTCAAAGATCTTGTTTTGGATCTCTGGAGTAATAGTCTTTTCGCAGGCTATCTTCTCCTCCGGAGAGAGACCAAAGAGGCTCCAGATAGCGACCACGCCCTGTTCGCATTGATGACGGAAGGATTGTCTCCACTTCTCATGAAACCACTCCTGCCATACCGACACCTGGATCTTAATACGAGGATCAAAGGAGATGGATAGATTATACTTCGCTTCCTCATCAAACGTATATACAGCTATTACCTGCTCTATATTGACGGTGCGAACCAAGATATCTTCATCGCTATCAAGAAAGCGAATAAGGAGGTACTCTAAGCTATACTCATAGACAGGCATCCAGCGTACCAGCTCTTCGAATGTCTCACGCCCCACTCCCGCTTGCATAGGTTGATCCAGTCGCACGCTATGCGGGAGGGGAAGCCAGCCATACTTGAATAGGTCGACGAACTCTGCTCTGCGTATGATAGCAATATATTCAGCCTGGACTATATCCCCCACTTATTTCCTCCTTTCTGCTGAGAGGCTGCGGCCGTTTCCGCATTCTCAATCT
This sequence comes from uncultured Porphyromonas sp., assembly GCA_927910985.1. Classification (GTDB taxonomy): domain Bacteria; phylum Bacteroidota; class Bacteroidia; order Bacteroidales; family Porphyromonadaceae; genus Porphyromonas. The sequence continues at coordinate 11,598 of CAKMOP010000003.1, forward strand.
CTATCATCGTACACAGATACTGAAAGCTGTGGAGTTCCTCATAAGGAGTCCCCGTGTAGGTGATACATAGATTGGATCGCGTACGTGTCATCGCTACCATAAAGAGACGGCGAGATAGCTCCTCATCCGAGCTAAAGATAGGCACCCCCTCCGAGGCAAAGGGAATGAATACGTTATCAAAATCAAGTCCCTTACTACTATGATAGGTCATCACATTTATCTGAGGGTGACTTGAGGAGAAGCTACCATATCCATTCGCTATACATTGCAAGGGGATTCCTGCAATTGATAGGGCACTATTTAACTGAGAGAAGTCATACTTCCCCCAGCGATTTAGCTGAGGTGGATCCCACTGCTGTCTCCCCATACAGTAGAGAACCCAGTTGACAAATAGCACCATAAGCTCCTGCGTAGGCAATAGCACCGCCACAGTATAGCCTCCTTCTATCGCCCTCATCGCACGATCGAGCAGATAGCGGATCTCATCCTCCACTCGCTCAGCTTTGCATACGCGCACCTGTGCGTCAGGCTTCGTCATATCAAACTTTGCCGAGAAGATATGCATGTCGGGCATAAAGTGGTTGACGACCTCAATCAGTGACTTAGGCAAGCGATGGATGATCGTAAGCTCTTGCTCTTGATAGTCTCTTTTGTTCAAGAAGTCTTTATCAATCGTAGGTTCGCCCCATTGGGGATCACGTAGATAAATCGATTGATTAGCATCACCAGCGACAATCACGCGATCAGCATGTCGCTCTAAGGCTTCAATGACGCGCTCAGTCAGATCTTGGACTTCATCACATAGGATATAGTCATAGTGAGTTGGCTCCTTCATGAACTTATAGTAGGTCTCCAACTGTACCTGAAGCCCCATCTCCTCAAATGCCGCTTTGAACATCTTAATAAGCGAGTAGGTGAAGACGACGAGTAAGATCTTTGCCTTAGGGTTACGTGCGAGGAGCTTCTTGATGCTATAAAGGATGAGGATCGACTTACCAGACCCAGCAAAGCCCTTGATCCAGACATTCCGATCAAAGATCGCGTCTGAGTCGATGAAGAGGCGCTGCTGTGCATCCAGCTTATTCTCGGGTATTAACCAAGCCATAAAGAGGGATATAAAGAGTTATGATAGTCTAGTGCGTACTAATAGCTCAGGGGAGGAAATCCAAGAAGACGTGCGCCTCTTCGATCGACTGCGTCCTGGGAGTAGGATTGATAGAGCCACGAGCAAAGCTATGCCAAGGAGCAACCACTGCTGGAGACTTCCCTTTCGTCTGCTATGACTCGCCTTACGGGGTGAGGTGCGCCTCCAAGTGGATCTACTCGGTTTGACCATTGTTTCGTGTAAGTATGGGGATAGGATGCTGGGATAAACTCAGAGATAGCACCCTCCTATGATTTGATTGTGATAGGAGTCTTGAGTTCCCAGTGCTTACGTTCAGGATCTAAGCGAACCTCTCCGTCTTTGGTAGATCCTGATGTGTTGGAACCAGGGTATTGCCCACGCATGTTATTAATCAGCCTAAGCGAAGCCTGCTTCAACTCCTTCTGGACACGTTCCTCTATCCTATCATAGAACTGAAGAATACCAACATGAGGGTCTGTTTGATCAACAGTGATCTGGAATCGAGTATCCTCATTTGGGTTATCCTTATAGTATCCTTCGTTGGAATTATGGTTGCTATCATCGATGTAATAGACTACCGTTGAAGCCTGAGGAGGCATCCTTACTACGAGGGTATCCCTATGTGGTTCATCTTGGGGGCCTCCGGAGACGAATTTATCCTGAAGAGCTTCATCATCCAGCTTATTTCCTCGACTCGAAAGATCTCCTTCAAGGGAAGATCGTCCTTCTTGCAAGAGGTCGGATCCTATTTCGCACATCTTGAGAGCCCTCTCAGTCTTATCTGCAAGAGACTTTAGTAGCTCTTGCACTTCCCGGAGCAGCTGCTTATCCCCATTGAATAGGTATAAGGGGATCTGGCGTTCGAGTTCGCTTAGAGTCTTTGTCTTAAGCTTCTCGCGAATTTGTTCAGAGGGGTTCATATATCTTCGGTTATTTGTTACTCTCCGACTTTAGCCGATTTCACTTCCTTATACATAGAAAGGCTTATCTGTGGAATGCGTAACGAGACGAACATCGGAAGCAAGCCTTCTGCGATTTCTTCTTCTTTCTCCAACTGGAAGAAGAGTCGCCCGCTAATGAGTTTTTTATTCTCTTCTACATTTGCCAGCTCCTTGAGAATAAAATCGATACTACGATCCGTGTATCCTTTGTCCTTGACAAGCCTTAGTTTCGTTGTGACATGCTTGAATAGGTTAGCCAGACTAGCAACATCTTCAAGCGTCTTGGCTATATAATCCTCCTGATGAGCACTACACTCATCGGCATCCCAGACCGCAGGTACATCGTCTCCACGGAGGAGTTTCCCTTGGTGGATAGAAAGGAGAGATTCTGGCGATTCCCCCTTTGAGCCTTCTCTATACAGCATCCCATAGGTCGTCGCTAACTTGGGCTCTTCACTATACATCACATCGATGTGCTTGCTCGGGTGTGCGGCATCTTCCCCAATAACCACCTTGAAGATCTCAGTGGTTATTTCAGAGAGCAACTTATCATAGCCGATGACCCGTAGCATACGTGAACCATTGCCACTAAATACGAAGCTATCGGGAAGGGGAAGCTCGGTATCCCTCACGAGTAAGGCCGTATAGTAAATCAGAGAGACGAAGTAAAGGAGAACAAGGCTACGTAGATTGGATTGAGGGATATTCTCATCCGTTAAGATCTCTGCAAG
>CAKMOP010000004.1 GCA_927910985.1 uncultured Porphyromonas sp.
CCAAGCCGAAGGCTCAGCACCACGCACCAGAGGTGCACTCAATAGCTCTTAATAAATTGTACTACTTTAGTATAGCAAATGTAATAAGTTTTTAGTTATCTCCGATGCAGCAAGTTAAAGCGAAGAAGGCATTAGGCCAACATTTTCTCACCGACCTCTCCATAGCGGAGCGTATCGCTGACAGTATCTCCAGCCACGCCCATCTCCCAGTACTGGAGATCGGTCCTGGGATGGGGGTACTCACCCAGTTCTTACTCGAGAAGGGCTACGATACGCACGTCATCGAGATCGATACTGAGTCGGTAGCCTACCTCAAGGAGCACTTCCACGCACTCGAAGGGCGCATCATCGAAGGCGACTTCCTCAAGATTCCTATCGAAGATTACTTCCCGGGTGATGCACCCTTCGCACTCATCGGCAACTATCCCTACAACATCTCCTCGCAAATCTTCTTCCGTATGCTCGACTACCGCGAGCGTATCCCCTGCTGCGCAGGTATGCTCCAGCGCGAAGTAGCTCAGCGTCTGGCATCACCTCCGGGCAACAAGGACTACGGTATCCTGAGCGTCCTCCTACAAGCGTGGTATGATGTCGAATACCTCTTCACGGTCGACGAGCACGTCTTCAACCCTCCCCCCAAGGTCAAGAGCGGAGTCATCCGCCTCATTCGCAACGAGCGCACCGACCTCGGCTGCTCCGAAGCCCTCTTCAAGCAGGTCATCAAGACGGGGTTCAACCAGCGACGCAAGACCCTGCGCAACTCACTCAAAGCGCTCTTCGGAGCCGACTACACGGGCTACACGGCAGAGATCTTCTCCAAGCGTCCTGAGCAGCTCGGTGTCGAGGAGTTCGTCACGCTGACACGTCTCCTCGAGGAGCATCAGGCGAAGACCGCACCGCAGGGATAGCATTACCACTGCAAAGGAAGCGGGCTCAGACAGCTTGTCTGAGCCCGCTTTCGCTTCTCTATGGATCACGCTCAGGGATGCTCCCTCGCCTACGACTAAGGGGCAGGCATCCACCTATATTGGTCGGTGAGCCAACCTATATTGCTCTGCTGACCAAGCAATATAGGTTACACGTCCGAGCAATATAGCTTGACCCGCTGAGCAATATTGCTTCTTCCCCTCGCCTCCCAAGAAGGTGACTTCCTCGCCGCACAAAGAGGGCAAACGTCCCTCACACAAGGCACACAAACGACCGCTCCCCCACCCCGTGCAGCTGTGGCACGAGGCGGGGGAGCGGTATGCTTGGAGGCGGAAAGTGAAGTGATTTATTCCGTCAGCTCGACACGCTCAGCAGACGGAGGAGGCGTGGCCGTCCCCCAGCTCTTATTCGGACGTGAACCCATCGTGAAGACGAGCCTACCGCCAGCCGTCAGGTCGCTATGCCGAATCCAAGGACGGTCGAGGAGCTTGCCATTGAGCGTAGCCTTCTGGATATACTTGTTCTCTGAGGAAGCTCCTTCGGCCTCGATGACGAAGGTGCGCCCCGAAGCTAAGCGCAGCGTTACCTTCGAGAAGAAGGGCGTACCGATATTATATACGGGCATCCCTGGGGTCACAGGGTAGATCCCCATCATCGAGAAGACCACGAAGGCCGTCATACCGCCCCCGTCTTCATCGCCAGGCATCCCCATCAGATCCCCACGAAACCACGTGTCGATGAGCTTGCGCACCAGACGCTGCGTGCGCCACGGAGCTCCAGCGTAGTTGTAGAGGTAAGGGATATGCAGGCTGGGCTCGTTCGACATAGCGAACTGACCGACATTGCCCGTCTGGTCAGGGAGCTTGCTGTAGAACTCCCACTTCGACATACTCAGCGGTGTGCGTAGGGTCTCGTCCAGACGCTCGATGAAGCGCTCACGTCCCCCCATCAGATAGATAAGGTCGGCAGGATTGTGCTGCACATCCCAGCGGTAGGTGTAGGCGTTGTTTTCATCGTAGTAGTCACGAGCACCGAGCCCACCTGAGAGCTCGTAGTTGAAGGGCTCGATGAAGTGTCCCTTCTTATTCTTGGGATGGAAGAAGCCCGTATCGTAGTTGAAGAGCTTGCGGTAATTGTAGGAGCGGCGCAGGTAATCGGTACTCTCGACATCGTGACCGGAGAACTTCGCCAGCTGGGATAGGCACCAGTAGTCGTAGGAGGCAGCGAGGCTGACAGCGACACTCTGACGCTTCTCCACAATGTCACCTCGGGAACCGTCTCCTTCTCCCCGATATTGAGCCCAGGGAAGTAACCTTCCTTATCCATAAACTCCGAGAGTACCCCCTTAGGACGGCGGGTCCAGGGGAGGTAAGACTTCTCCGCCATCGTCTTCTTCGCAGCTTGGTAAGCAGCACTGAGATTGAAGCCAGTGAGCCCCTTAGCATAGGCATCAGCGAAGGTAGCGATGGTATGGGTCCCGTTCATACGATGCGTGTCGCCCGTAACCTCGGGGAAGGTAGGCAGCCAGCCTTCGGGGCTCTGCTCGGCCATACGCAGGTAGCTGGTGAGCATCTGCTGCTCCTTCACGGGATCAAGCAAGATGCGTAAGGGATGGGTAGCACGGTAGGTGTCCCACAGCCAGTCATCGGTGTAGAAGGGAACACCCTCATCATCGTGCACCTTCTTATCAAAGCCACTCCAGTAGCGACCATCTTCGGAGAGGCAGATCATACGCTCGTAGGTGCGGTAGAGGGAGGTGTAGAAGACACGGCGCTCATCCGGGCGTTCCCCCTTCGAGCTCGACCTTACCCAATGCCTTCGACCACTCATTACGCCCGTACTTAGCCACGAGATCGACCTCGAAGGACTGAATCTCCTGCTCGACATTGCGCTTGGCCTGCTCGACACTGATGTAGGAGACGCCATAGCGCAGGCTGACCTCGGGCTTAGCGAAGCAAAGCGCCAAGGTCTTCCCTCGAGCTACACCCTCAGCCGTCAGGGGACGCCCCGAGAGTGAGTCACGCACGAGGCGCTCGGCAGGCTCTGCATCCATCTCTGCATAGAGGTAGACGCGTGTGGAGTCCTCAAGCTGCTGGTAGCCGAAGAGGGTCTTACCCGATGCGATCAGTTCGCCCTGAGGCGTAGAGAAGACGAGGTGATGCCCTGCCTTCTTGTGCTCGAAGTCGAAGTGATAGATGGCACTGCGATAGGAAGGGGCATAGCGCACCTTGACCTCGGGCTCAAGCAAGGTCGCCTCATAGAGATAGGGACGCACACGCTCGCTGTCGTAGCTATAGCGCACCACCTCGGGAAGGCTATCAGCCAAGCCACTCAAGGGGCTGATGGCGAAAGCCGATACCCCACGGTGCGAAGTCAGGATAACAGGAAGCCCCGCGATTTGCTCCGTAGCATAGTCCGTACGCTGGGGATGCACACGCATCATCCCATTCGGCAGGTGGATGGTAGGGAAGGTAGGCACCAGCAGGTGACTGATATTCCCCATATAAGGGTCTACATAATCAATGGGATCCTTACTCTTCGATCCTCCGAGACCAGCCGTCGAACAACTCACGAAAGTCAGGCCGAGTAAGAAGCTCGCCAGTAGCGAGCGTGTCTGATGAAGCATAGGTGATAATAAACATTGGATGGATAGCCCCCAGCGACGAGCACCAGCTACAGGGCACGAGTACACCAAAGATAACGAAAAAGCCCCATCTATCCTGCGGGATAGATGGGGCTTTCGCAATTGGACAGCGAGCCTAAGGGCTTACTTCATCAAGTCAATATCGACACGACGAGCACTGCTCTTGAGGTCGGTATTGCGGTCGACACCACCAGCGACGCTGATGAGGCGGTCGGAAGAGACACCACAGGCAGTGAGGTAATCCAGCACCGCCTGACTACGGAGGCGCGAGAGACGCTCGTTCTGAGCAGCATTCCCTTCGGGGGGAAGCATAGCCCGTGAGATAGAGCTTCATCGCAGGATCTCCAGAGAGGACGCGGTAAACTTCGTTGAGCGTAAGGCGTGCTTCGGGAAGAAGTTCACTCTTACCTAAGGGGAAGAAGACCTGACGCTTGAAGTACGAGACGACGGGCACCACTTGGGTCTCGACGACAGGCTGCACTGCGGGCGCTGGTGCGGGCTGCTGGACGATCACCTGAGGCTGCTGCTGAGCAGCACGCAGAGCGATAAGCTCTTGCTGGAGCACACGCAGCAGCGAGTCGCTGGAGCTTCTGTCTACGATGGTTTGCGTGAGGGGAGCCTGCTTCTGACCCTTCTCAGAGCGTGCAGGGAGCGTGAGCGTAGCACGCTCCGACTCACGACGCTGTAGCAAGAGATGCATCAGCTGCTCCAGACGATCAAGGCGTGCCGATCCTGCCTGAGGCTGCGCCTGCGGTACAGGACGCGTAGC
>CAKMOP010000005.1 GCA_927910985.1 uncultured Porphyromonas sp.
CGATGAGCGACACTTGCAGGGTATGGAGCCACTCTTGGAAGCGCTCACTTCCCACCCGCTCAGGGGAGACGTAGAGGAACTTATACTTGCCGAAGAGGCAATTGTCCAATGCTGTCTGCACCTTCTCCTGAGACATCCCCGAGTGGATCGCGGTAGCACGTATGCCACGAGCTCGCAGATGATCCACTTGATCCTTCATCAAAGAGATGAGCGGCGTGATGACGATCGTTAGTCCAGGGAGGAGAAGCCCTGGTACTTGGAAGGTAATACTCTTGCCCCCGCCAGTAGGCATCAGCCCTAAGGTATCGCGGCCGTCTAATGCAGCTTGGACAATCTCGCGTTGCAGAGGGCGAAAGCTCGAGTAGCCCAGTAGCGAAGCAGTACTTCTCGGGGAGAGCGATGCATCTGCCTTTCCAGGGAAGGGATCGGCTATGTTGATGAGTAGGGGAGCCTAATGGATCTTCATCGAAGAGATCTTCAGGCCACAGCTCATGACGCTCTATGATCGGCTCATCAGCACCTAAGAGCTCCTCGATATCTTCAGCAGTAGTCAGTGTCATATGCAGGCTGGAGATGACGGCTACTGCTTGATAAGTCGCTCGGAGAGCTCGCTCTCGAGACAGAGGTCTTTGACTCGTAGCTGCAGGAAACTCTGAGGATAGAAGTTATTTTCCTCGAGTTCGAAGCACAATGAGAAGGCTTTGTGTCGGGTGATGTCGGGTGCATAGCGCGCCAGTCCCAGTGCAAAGCCGTGGAGGGGCCGTATACGCTGATAGGAGTCGGTCATACGTAGGCTCAGATGCTGCAAGGCTTTGCCTACCGCTCGGCTACCGCCAGCATCGCGCATCCCATGGGTGATGAAGATAGGACGCTCATTATCTGTCCCGAAGGGATAGAGCATCTCCACCTGACGTAGCAGTGTCCTTGATATCTCCGAGGGCTTGAGGACGACATCTACCTGGAGGCGAGGAGTGAAGGATGAGGTCTGGGGAGTCTCGTCTACTTCGGCTACGTATTCCTGTATGCGTCTCGTGAATTCGGGGAGACGATCCTCTCGGACGGTCAGCCCTGCAGCGAAGATGTGTCCCCCGAAGTTTTCTAAGCAATCGCTACAGGCCTGTATGGCTTGGTAGAGATCAAAGCCTCCAGCTGATCGACCTGAACCTGCGAGGTATTCTCCCGTACTATGGGAGAGTATGAGAATGGGACGATGGAATCGGTCGGCTAAACGCGCAGCTACAATCCCCATAACGCCCTTGTTCCATTCTGGGCGATAAAGGATGATAAGTCGTTGCTTCAAGAGCTGAGGATCACCTTCAACCAAGGCAATTGCTTCGCGAGTGACCTGCTGGTCAAGTTCTTGTCGCTGGCGATTATAATCATCTAATATCTTGCTCTGCTCTTCGGCTGTAGCATGGTCTTCGGCGATGAGGAGCTTGACCGACTCTGCTCCATGCGCCATACGGCCTGCTGCGTTGATACGGGGGCCGAGCTCATAGTATATGCTGGCCATGTCGACACGTCCAGGCTGTATCTTCCCCAGACGCATCAGGTAAGTAATGGCTATGGAAGGCTGTGTGTTGAGTTGCTGTAGACCGTGATAGATAAAGATGCGATTCTCGCCAAGTATAGAGACGCGGTCTTGGGCAATGCTCAAGACGAGCAACTCCAATAGAGGAAGCAGGGTCTCGAAGGCAAGGTGACGATGAATAGCCAGCCCTTGGATGAGCTTGAAGGCTACGCCACAGCCCGAGAGCTCTGTAAATGGGTAGTGGTTGTCAGAGCGCTTGGGGTTGAGAATCGCCGTAGCAGAAGGGAGCGTGTCATCAGGGGTGTGGTGTCACAGACGATGAAGTCAATGCCTTGACTTCGGGCATAGCTAATTTCTTCTGTGGCCTTGATGCCAGTGTCTACCGATATGATGAGCCCGACGCCTAACTGGTGTGCGTAATCGATCCCCTGTAGAGTGATGCCATAGCCGTCATCATAACGATCAGGGATGTAATAATGTAGATACTCTTCGGGAAGACATTGAGCACGAAGGTAGCGGTAGAGTAGGGCGACAGCTGTCGTGCCATCGACATCATAATCTCCATAGATCAAGATATGCTCACGCTCCTCAATAGCTCGGTGAAGTCGCTCGACTGCCACCGACATATCCTCCAGAAGGAAAGGATCATACAATTCCTCTAAGCGTGGAGCGAAGAAGCTCTGGGCTTCGGCATAGGTGTGTATGCCTCTATTAACAAGTAGATAGCCCATAGCAGGAAAGAGCCCCAAGCGTGCTGCTAATTCACGCGCTTGGGTCTCTTCTTCCGTGGTGTATGATTTGACCTCCCAGCTTTGGGACATATCTTCGGGGCTTGAGGATGCTATTTCTTTGCTGTCGTGGGTAAAGTAGGCTGCAATAAATAATAGTGAAGCTCGGTCTTCCCCTTCTCTTTACCTTGTATTTCTACAACGATATAGCCTTTCCCTTTGTTCGCTTGTTCGCGATGACTGAGGATCTCCTCGCGTGGTGTCTCATTCCAGTGCTGCTCAAATAGGAGAGCATCTGAGAGCGAACGTACCTGTACCGCTTTGTCGAAGCTCGATCCATCGCCCGTGTGAGCAATCATACTCAGTAGCTCTACCAGCTGGTACATATAGGCGTTGAACTTACTACTCTTCAGGTGTAGCGATAGATCACAGGCTCGCTTGATGAGCCCGATATGTGTAGGGGTTCGCCAAAGCCCTTGTTGGACAGTCTTCAGAGCTTCGGCGAACTTCCGATTCTCAATGAGTCGGTCTGCCTCCGTCTCAATCTTATTGAGGAAGGGTGCCGTATCATCACGACCGTCTACAGAGAAATAGAGTTCGCGGATATCGGCACGGGTGAGTGTAGAGTCAGCATGGCGGAAGCGTGTCGTCAGCAATTCGGGTGTCTGTGCACTCTTCTCACTTACTTGGTGCATAGGAGCTGTCCCCCCCGTACGAAGTCTGATGCTATCTTGGCGCATCTTCTCCAGTTGCTCCTCGGAGGGAGCTTGAGCCGCATAGTGGTGGGAGCGTGCGCGTGAACGTATGCTGTAGGAGTGATGTCGATGCCTTGAGGACTCTCGGCTGTTCTTCGATGCGTGCTTGCTCTTCGACGAAGACTTCTTACTCTGGGTCGTCTTATGCGGCTTGCGGCTACGTGCCTCTCCTTGCGCTGGAGTGGAGAGCGTGAGGCTGATTGTAGCCAGTAGTAGGGTTATCTTTGAATGGATAGGTCGCATTGTTTGTCTCTTGTTAGTCGCCTCTAATGGCCGAAGAAGGTCGATTGTTATCATAATACCTTCGTGTCAAATTCGGAGGCTAATCACTGGGCGTTCACTTTAGAATGAACGTATTCACTCGGCTGCTCAGTATAGGGACTGTGAGCCCCATCGCTTAGACAAAGATAACGGAAACAGCTCGTATTTCTTTTCTGTCTGTTGAGTAAATGAGTCTGTATCCGGTGTCTTATGAAGAATGAAGCTACTTCACCTGAGGAATACTTTCGCTCCTCAGCTGGAAGGTTTATCTTCCACGCGTGGCAAGTAAACTTTCCGAAGGAGGAAAGAATGAGGAATATATTCTCGAGGTATCGCAGGTGCAAATAGAGTAAAGTCCTGCTTCTGTCGTAGAGGTGCTCAGTTGGCGTGTACGTCAAATATATGCCGTGTCGTCTTTAGTTGAATCACTAAAAGAGTAGCGGTCCTGCTCCCATCGGGAGCAGGACCGCTACTTGTATTCGGAGGAGAAGGTACTACCGTTGCTTCTTTCCCCAGCGCTTGTAGTATTCGATGTTCTTATCCTCACGCTTCTTCTTGCTTTCGTCAGGCTTGACTTTGCGCAGAATATCGGGTTTGCTACCTATGGGAGACTGGGTCTGTATCTCCCACTTCTCTTCGGATGTGAAGCCTTTCTTGACCGCAAGCGCCTGCGGGTAATAATAGACCTCCTCAGGAGCACGATCGGGATAATCCCCTGGTGTGAAGGCGGCATTTTGGTCGGTGTCGACGATGAGACGCAGGAAGTATTCTCCTGGCTTGAGGTCTCGGAATGTGACTTGGCTTGACTCTATGGATGACTGTGGTGTCGGCAGACTATCGATTCGTGTTGCTTTGGCTGCCTGCTTAGCCAGTAGGTCGCTTAGTACTTTGTCCTCTTTGGGTTTCTGTTCCTTGGGCTGGGCTTGTGTCGTATCTACTTTGACCTCGCTTCCGTACAGCTGCATTAGGACGGCTTCGCTTTTGTCTAAGAGTTGTACCAAAGCATTTGAGTGAATACCTTGGAGCTTGATGGAGAGATGTCCTAATTCAGCCTCCGGCTGTACCTGCTGGGTGATGGCTACTGAATCGCAAGGCGCACCGTAGATGTCCCTAAGACTTGCTGAGTCAATGCGTACTCGATAGCTCTTGCCATAGTTGCGAGGGAAGAGCAGTGCATAGCGGAGGATCGGCTCGAGGGAATCTTGCATTTAGGGTGAAGGCTTGTGGCTTGTAAACAGAGTCCTCTTGCACTTCAAGGCGTATCGCAGTCGTGGACAGCGTGGGTAGTGGACGTGAAACAGATAAGTAGAGGCTATCTCCAGGGGTACCTGCATAGACCCCCGAAGCCCCTGTTAGCGAGAGTTGAAGAGGAGACTTTACTGGCTCGGTCGGCTTACTGTGCTTGCTCCCTCGTACTTGTGGCTTGATGAAGAGTAGGGTGTCAGTCTGCTTCTGTACGTGTAGGAGTGAGTCTGTCTTCTCATAGGTGAGGACAAAGCGCACTGAGTCACGAGCGATCAGCTCTTTGTCTCGTAGCCATAGATCAACTACCTTCCCCTTAGCCGCCGCTACATACAGGGCTTCAGCAGAGGTGTTTGGCTTATCCAGTGAGCGTAGCAGAGGAAGCTGCTTCGGTTCGGTAAGGAACTCCAGTCGGCATACCAAGCTGTCGGGGCGGCTATGCCGCTCGAGCCCTCTCCGATCTACCTGTGCGACCGAGTAGCGAAGAGCAATGTCTCGCGGGAAGTAGTAAGTATAAGGATAGGTGACGAGCGAGTCACGGTGGAGTGTATCTCGGCGTACAATGGAGTCGATACGGATAGTGTCGGTGCGCATACTATCACGTAGCGTAGTCTTATAGATCAGAGATGAGAAGGCAAGCCCTTCGCTACGGTCGCTGTACTGGTAGTTTGCATCGTTGTCTCTGGTGGCAAATACCTTATAGCTACTATTGGGAAGACCACGCATCGTGAAGAAGCCCATCTTATTCGTCTTACTGACGAAGGGGAAAGCCTTCTGACGAAGTGTGCTGTCGCTAAGCTTATCTGCAGGGTAAGCTCCCACAATGAGTCCATCCATTGGCTCGAAGGTAAGTGCATCAATCACCCGACCAGCGAGCTGCATCGAGTCAATACGCTGACCTGTGGAAATGAGGTAGCTAAAGTTCTCCAGTGGGTTATCCTCGTTGTTGTCTACGATGACATCATCGAAGTAGAAGCTGTAGGTAGTGTTTGGGCGCAGACTATCAGAGAGGATGATCGAGACCTGATGGCCGTTGGCCGTGATGCGCGCAGCTTCCCGCTGGGGAGGTGAAACGATGATCTTATCGGTCTGACTGGAGAGCTTTACGTTCTCATCGAAGGTCAAGGTCAGATGGTGGGCATTGACTCCAGTAGCCTTCATCGCTGGAGTTGCCTTCAGGAGTCGTGGAGGAGTCGTGTCGAAGGGTCCCCCTTCGGGTGATCCTTGATTGGCACAGCTCCATAGCAGGAATGATCCTGCCAGGAAGCTGAGTGCAAATTGCTTGGTTCTATTTGGGTTCATCCAATAGTAGCTGATTACATATATGAGACGAGTCGGGCACTATCAGTGAGCCCCAATAAGCGGGCTAAGCATGGTGATGCTGCCCCTTGCTCGTCATGATCTTGAGTACCTTGAGGTCTGTTTGGGCCATTCCATCGCGACCTAAGTCTGCTAAGTTAGCGATGCAGATGTCGATGTCATCATCGACAATTCCCTCAGTCGCAGTGACGACGTGCCCCTGCATCGATAGGAGGGCGGAGATGAGAGCCGAACTTACGCCTGTAGAAGCCTTGAGACTACAGCTGGGCTTTGCCCCATCGCAGATCATCCCGGAGACATTGCCAATCATATTCTTCACTGCACCGATGGATTGCTCCTTGGTACCCCCCATCAGGTAGGTGATGGCACAGGCCGAACCTATCCCAGAGACGACCATTCCGCAGAGGCAAGAGAGGCGACCTAAGAGCTGCTTGATATAGACGACCAGGAGACTACTAAGCATGATGGCACGCGTAGTCTTCTCTCGGTCTGCTCCCTGCTCTTCTGCGAATGTCAAGACGGGGAGCATAGAGGAGATCCCTTGGTTGCCACTGCCTGAGTTGCTCATCACTGTGACGGGAGCTCCATCCATACGCGCATCGCAGGCTGAGCTGGTATAGGCCAGCATCTGAGTGAGGGGGCTATTCCCCAGATAGCGATGTCCCAAGTCACTCTTGATGAGCTTACCCAGGCTGTGACCGTAGCTGTGGGTGAAGGAGTATTCACTAGCACGCTTATTCTGAAGTGCAGCTTCGTAGATGAAGTCCAGCTCGTCCAAGGGAGCATGTAGTGCGTACTCATAGACGAGGTTGAAGTTCAGAGCAATGGTCTCCTCTTCATCCTTCTGCTCAGGACACTGCTTGCAAGGCGAATCGTTCGTGCGAGGCACGAAGCGATCTTCTCCATTATAGGTCAGTGCAGTCAGCCCAGTATGAGTAGCTTGAATGATTGCAGTCGATAGTCGCCCCTCGGTGTCGGTCAATAAGACCTCGACATATAGGCGATCGATGTCGTCTCCTTCCTTGAGCCCGATGTGAATACACCCACTCTCGACCATCTTCTGTGCTTGATGTAGCTCCTCTTCGGTGAAGCTGTCGAGTAGCTCTAACTGCTTTTCTGGAGCTGCCAGTATAGCTCCGAGGGCAATGGCAATCGGGATGCCGAAGGTCCCGGTGCCAGGGATACCTACCCCCATAGCGTTCTTGAGCATATTGCCACTCAGTAGGACTTCGATAGATTGAGGGTCAGCAGCCGTTTGCGCAGCCGCATAGGCCACCGTAAGGGCTACTGCGGCTGGTTCGGTGCAACCAGTGGCAGGTACGACTTCACGATGTATTAGTGCTGTGATTTGCCGTGTCTGTGTAGGTGTAAGCATGGCTCTCTAATGGTCTAAGGTGAGTTAGTGTAGAAGGAGTTTATTTGCGCTGGGTACGCAGGATGGTAGTGAGT
>CAKMOP010000006.1 GCA_927910985.1 uncultured Porphyromonas sp.
TCTCCTCGGTGTCGCCCTCGAAGCAGGACGGCAAGACAACCCCGACTCTGGGGCAGTGTATATCTCGCGCTTCGTCTCCTACGGGCTCTTCCGCTTCTTAGTCTATGTCTTAGGGAGCCTCTCGATGGGGCTGACCGTCCTGAGGCTCTTGAGTCGAGATGGGCACGTACCTCAGGGAAGCTATATAGGTATCCTCTCCTCTCTGGCGTTGCTCTTCGCGGGGATGTACCTTTTTCTCTACGTCCGCTCGCTCTCGTTCAAGCTCTGGCGCTACATCCTCTTGGATAAGTTCTCTGGAGGTTTGCTGACTCAAGACTACTTCTTCCAGGACTGGATACGTGCGCTCCTGATGGCGGTAGTGTCGCTGCTGACCTTCGCTCCCCTCACAACGGAGGCCCTTTGGGCGACGGCTGGAGGGGTTCTTCTCCTCGTCCAGCTGCTCGGCATTATACAAGTTGTACGCCGTCTGACACAGGCCTCTACGGGCTTCCTCTTCCTTTTTTTGTACCTTTGCGCCCACGAAGTCGCTCCCTTCCTCTACATCGCAGGGGTGACCATCTACTTGTCGAGGGGTGATCTCCTCCTTCTCAACACGTTTCAATGAGTATCAAGACGATTCTAATCTCTCAGCCTCGACCAGAGTCGGGGAAGTCTCCTTACTATGATATCGCAGCACGCTACGGAGCAGAAGCTACCTTTCGTGCATTCATCGAAGTCGAGTCGGTCACTCCCCGTGAGTTCCGCAACCAGAAGGTAAACATCCTCGACCACACCGCCATCGTCTTCACTTCGCGTAAGGCGATGGAGCACTTCTTCCAGCTCAGCGAAGAGCTTCGTGTCACCATCCCCGAGGATATGAAGTACTTCTGCATCAACGAGCAAGTAGCCAACTACCTCCAGAAGTTCATCGTCTATCGTAAGCGCAAGGTCTTCTATCCCGAAGCTGGTGGGCAGGCTGAGCTCGTAGCCATCATGCAGAAGCACAGTAAGGAAATCTACTTCCTCCCTATGGCAGAAGATCACAAGAACGACCTCATCGACCTGCTGACGGCCAAGAAGCTCCAGTTTGCCAAGGCCGTGATGTACCGCACCGTCAGCACGAAGTTCACTGCTGCCGAAAAGAAGGAGAAGTACGATATGATCATCTTCTTCAGCCCTGCAGGTGTCGCCTCCCTCTTAGCTAATCACAGCGACTACAAGCAGGGGAAGGTGCTCATCGGTGGCTTTGGCCCAGCCACGTGCCAGGCTATTGAGCAGGCTGGTCTGCGTCTTGACCTCTCAGCACCATCCGCAGGTGCTCCCTCCATGGCAATGGCACTCGAGCAGTACCTCAAAGAGAACAACAAGTAGCCCACGCTCTCACTGAGAGCGAACAAGCACTCATCGTGGAAGGTATCACGACCACTCCCCTACGCTATACGCTTACGAAGAAAGAGCGTCTACATCTCAAGCGAGATGTAGACGCCCTTTTTGCTTCGGGGCACGCCTTCATTGCCTACCCGCTGAGAGTCGTCGTCCACACGACGCCCCTGGCCGAGGGAGAATCTCCCACCTGTGCCATTCTCGCCGTAGCTGCTAAGAAGTACTTCCGGCGAGCCAATAAGCGCAACCGTGTCAAGCGACTAATCCGCGAGAGCTACCGTCTGCGCAAGCATCACTTTTTGGCTCTTGCCACAGCCCAGGGGGTGCATTTGCACCTCGGACTCCTATCAGTAGCTAAGGAGCTGCCTACCCAAGCGGACATTGACCGCGGTATGGAGAAGGCTCTATCACGTATCCGCACGGAGCTCTCTGGTATGGATTCAGCGATATCAAGTGCTCAGAGATGAGACAGATTTTCCTCGGGTTACGCAAGCTCTTGACCTACCTCTTGCTCCTGCCCATCTACTTCTACAAAGGGGCAATCTCCCCGCTGACACCGCCTTCTTGTCGCTTCACCCCCTCCTGCTCTACCTATGCCGTCGAAGCCCTTCGTCGGCACGGTCCCGTCAAAGGCTCTATCTGGCGATACGACGCATCCTGCGCTGTCACCCCTGGGGCGGTAGTGGGTACGACCCTGTCCCTTAGGCTTACCCTCTCCAGCGATGACTGAGCTGCCTGCATACCTTGACCTACACACGCACCACGTGCGCTTACTGCCCGAGACCATCGAGCTTCGGAGCTGTCATCTCTCCGAAGTAGGTTCTCTCCCTACACATCCCTCTCTGTATTATAGTATAGGGCTTCACCCGTGGTTTCCTGAAGAACTGCGTGAAGACTCCTTACCCCGTCTTAGGGAAGCCCTTGGCGCATCGCACGTCCTTGCCCTCGGTGAAGCAGGCTTAGACAAGGTCACGCAGCACACCACACTCAGCACGCAAATCCGCCTCCTTCGTGCTCAGATTCAGCTCAGTGAAGAGCTGGGTCTTCCCCCTCATCCTGCACTTAGTACGTGCACAAGATAACCTCCTTCGCCTGCGCAAGGAACTACACCCCGACCAACCTTGGGTCATCCACGGATTCCGTGGCGGTATCAATCAGGCTCGCCAACTGCTACGTGCTGGGCTCTACCTAAGCTTCGGACGTCACTTCCATCCTGAGAGTCTCGCGGCAGCACACGCCGAAGGCCGTGCCTTCCTCGAGACGGATGACGATGCTACGCTCTCCATCCTATCGGTCTATCAAGCAGCCAGCGAAGTACTCCAAACCGAAACAGCTGAGCTACGCTACCAGCTCTATACAAGAGCTCGCACCCTCTTCCCCATGCTTCCTCCTTAGCGAGTATAGCAGCAAGATATCCCATAGTTTATTGACCGCATCCTAAGGCTCGGGGGCTTGAAGCGCAGTGTATATCGCAGCGATTTAAGTTCTCGAGCTGATACATATTTGTCCGTAGAACAGCTGAATTCAGCCTGGCTTTTCTCAGAAGCACGGCCCTCGTTCCACCTTTGGAAAGCCCTCTTTCCTCAGGTGGAACGTAAACTTTCCAAAGGTGGAACATATAGCTACCTCAGTATAAAGGTGTTCACCTCCCCCTTTTTAGAGGGAACTATCACTTGTTAAGAGCTCGAAATTTGCCTAATTGAGGAGCATTATCTACCTTTGCATTACCAATCACCTATGTAAGGTAAATCAAACCACCACAAATAGGTAATGCAAATAACACCCATAATATGATGACGCTTGAGATTAAGAGCAAGGTATCGAAGCAAGGACTTCGCGCTGGCAAGACGCTCTACTACGCCTACCCCACCAAACGTGAGAAGCTGAGCATCGAGCAGGTGATGGAGCAAATCAGTAGTATCTGTTCGCTCTCCCCCATCGATGTAGAGTCTGCACTACGTGCCTTTGCTCACGTCGTGTGCACGAGCTTTGAGCAAGGTATCGGCGTAGACCTCGGAGAGATGGGCACGCTAATGCCCTTCGTCCAAGGTAAGCTGATGAACACGCCCGAAGAGGTCACTGAAGCAACCCTCCAACCAGCAAAAATCATCATGCACCCGAAGAAGAATATCCGCCAAGCTCTCGGACGCATCACCTGCCAAATCAAGCGAGAAGAACCTCAAGCTTCCAAAGAATAAAGTATGAACAACAATAGATGGGCACGCACCAAGTGCCTGCTCCTCCTTGCAGGCATCTTGGCTGGCACCTCCACAACACTTGTAGCACAAGAGCGACTCTCTCTCGAGGAGTGCCGTGCACTGGCCAAGAGCCACAGCCGTATCCTCCAGCAGAAGGATGCCGAGCGCGAAGCTGCCAAGGCTCGCAAGCAGGAAGTCTTCACGAAGTTCTTCCCACAAGTCACCGCCCGAGGAGCCTACCTGCACATGCAGAAGGAGTTTCACCTAATCGACTGGAGTAAGCCCTTGGGCTCATTCAACTTCCTCATCCCCGACCGCCTGCGTGACCTCGGCACAGTAGACCTTCAAGATGTCTTCGTTGCGAACGTCACCGCCATCCAGCCTATTTTCCTCGGGGGTAAGATTACGACGGGCTACCAAATAGCTTCGCTGGCAGAAGAGCTACAAGGCGAACTGCGCACAACCGCCGCCAGAGAAATCGAGAACAAGGTCGATGAGACCTACTGGCAAATCATCTCCCTCGACAGCAAGTCTCGCCTATTAGACCAGCTTGTACATCTGCTTACAGAGACCGTACGCAATGTCGATGCCTCAATCGCAGCAGGTGTAGCCACCAAAGCCGAT
>CAKMOP010000007.1 GCA_927910985.1 uncultured Porphyromonas sp.
GGTAAGCCTGATGGTATCGACCCTGTCTTAGGGATTTATCGCTATCAGCTGCGCCCCGATGCGGACGCTCTTGACCCCAGCGTTCGCACGCAGACGAGCAACTACCTCTTCTATCGCGGACTGCTTCGTGCGCCCTATTCAGGTGGGTACAGTGTGAGCCTCGGCTGGCACGATCTGACGCTGAGCCTCGGCGGTTCGTTCCAGATAGGCGGTAAGGCTACCGATGACTTAGACTATCCTGCGAGCATTCAGACGCTCGCTAAGCCTTCGTCGATCATCGAGCGACTTCCCTCCATCGAAAGCGACCTCTACCACCATCACCTCAATGGTCGCCGTGACGTACGTGACCGCTGGACACCAGCTAACCCACGCACCGATGCTCACCCCCGACTCATTGACCCCTATGGTGAGTTCCTCGGACTATCGAACTACGGCCCTCGTGATGCCTCTGTGACGCGCGTCTCGCGTATGCAAGACCTCTCCTACCTTCGTCTGGGAAGTGTGGCGTTGAGCTACTCTGTCCCCAGCGAATGGGTGAAGCACAACCTGCACGTAGGTTCGCTCTCCTGTTCCTTCTCGATGAGCAACCTGCTACTGCTGACTAAGTACAAGGGCATTGACCCTGAGACTCCAGGGGCAGTCTATCCGCTCCCTCGCTCTTACTCCTTCGGCCTCTCCGTGGGTCTCTAATCGATTGATACTATAAATCGTATGAAGAAGACAACCTGTTTACTTCTCTTAGCAGCCAGCCTCCTCACAGGCACCACCTCCTGCAAGAAGTACTTAGACATACGCCCCTACGGGAAGGTCATCCCTAAGACCCCCGAGGAATTTGCCTCGCTCCTCCACTATCGACTCGATCGAATCGACCGCGGAGAGGGTGCTGATGGTATTGTAGGGAGTGCTGCACAGCTTGCTGCGTGGGATGGTGGCTACGGCGATGACTTCGAGGCCAGCCTTGCCCCCTCCGTCCTTCCTACATATATAGGAGCATATATCAGCTCTACCGCAGCCTACGCTCCCTTCAACGAATGCTACGAGATCATCCGCGACTGCAACCTCTGTATCGAAGGGATCTCCGCCCAGAGCAGTAAGCTCGGGCAGAACACTCTGGCCACGGCCTATGCCCTGCGCGGAGCTGCTTACTACCGTCTCCTTCGCTTGTATGCTGAAGCTCCTGAGGCTGGCCGCACGGTCGAGCAGTTAGGGCTTCCCCTCATCCTCGAGGTGAATATCGAGGCACGTCCGCAGCGGGCTACCCTCCAGCAGACGATTGACCAAGCCGAGAGCGATCTGAAGCAAGCTATCCAGCTCGGTGAAGAGCTCTCCATCTACCGCTTCACCACGGATGTCGCTCGTGGCTACCTCTGCCGTCTCTATTTCTGGAGTGAGCAGTGGGATAAGGCAGAGCCCATCGCTCGTGAACTCTTAGCTCAGCATCCGCTCCGCTCTGGTGAGGACTACAAGAAGGAAACCACGGAGCGTGCTGGCGACCTGGTCGGGGAGCAGCTCCTCAAGGGAGAGCGACTCAGTACCGTGAGCCTCGAGTATCGAGAGGCTAAGAGTGCTATCCAGAAGCGTCCTCTGAGCACCCGCTACCTCGATGCCTTCCCAGAAGCTGAGCGTGCTACCGACATTCGCTACACCGCTTGGATCGGGAAGAAGCGTGCCGTGCAGAAGGAGTTCTTCGCAGGTCTTCGCTCCTCCGAGCTACAGCTCATCTTAGCTGAAAGCTACTACCACCAAGGCAAGACGCGAGCCTTAGCGGCACTCAATGATCTGCGCAGTAAGCGTATCAGCCCTTATACTCCCCTGACAGAAACCACGCTTCCCACTCCAGCTGCGAGCGAAATCATCCGAGTCGATGCTACGGGTAAGGAACTGACTCCGCTTTTGGCTGCCATCCTACGTGAGCGACGCAAGGAACTCCTCCTCGAGGGCGACCGCTTCTTTGAGCTCAAGCGCAACGGCAGTCCGGAGCGACACACCTTCGCCGAAGGATATAGCTTCGTCACCGAGCCCTATATGTACACGCTACCGCTACCTCCGCTCGACGTACTCCTCTCTAATCTCAAACAGAATAAGAACTATGAAGACTATATTTCCCAGTAAGCTGCTCCTCGTCTTCGGACTCTTAGGATGCGTCTCTCTCTTCTCGTGCAAGAGCTACGAAGAAGTGCCTCCGCGCGTCAAGGAAGATGTCTCCAAGCGTGTCTACCGTGTCACCGATCCCAAGCCCCTCACTCCCGATGAGGAAGCTACGCTCAAGGCGACGCAAGATGAATACAAGAAGAATGGTAACAAGTAAAGCAGCCCAAGAGACTATGAATACTCGCATATTTCGTCCGCTCTCGCTCTTTGCGCTACTGACTCTCATCGTCTTCTCGAGCTGTCGTAAGAGTGCGCCAGAGACTGCGCTGTTTGTCTCGATCGAGCGTCTGAACTACTCCCTCGGTAGCCACGGTACGACCATCACCCTGCAGGCTACCGCTGCTCCGACAACTGACCTCGTCATCCCCTACCATGTAGCTGGGGAGGCGAAGTTAGGTACAGACTATGAGCTCTCGGCTCCTAACTTCATCTTGAAGGCTGGGGAGACCAAGGCAGAGCTACAGGTCAAGCGTCTGGTCGAAGGTGAGAAAGCGCGTACCTTCAGCATCCTGCTTACTCCACCTGCTTCTGAATCCTATAAGGTAAGTCTCAAGAACTTCGCCTACATCAACGTCTTCGGAAAAGCAAGCTATCAAGCGAACTTCAATGAGACGAAAGGTATCGTCTTAGCTGAAACGACCTTTGGGCTCCGTATCTCGGGCATCCCCAGTGGTCGCTATCGTGTGGAAGAAGACACGCATCTGGAGCTCGAGGTAGACCCTTCGAGCACCGCTGTCGAAGGGGTACACTTTGCCTTTGCTCAGAGCAAGGAGGTTATCGTTCCCCGTCGTGAGCGTAACGCAGAAGGTCTATTCACTATTCGTACGCTTAAGGTCGAAGAAGGACACGACAAGATCGTGCTTCGTGTCGCCGAGCGTGATGGTTTCGCCGAAGGAAAGAGTAGACCCACACTAACGCTTACCCTCTCAGGTCCTGAAGACTTCTCGGGTACGTGGAAGCTCAAGTCATGGGCGAATGCACAGAACTTAGCGGCCAACTATGGGGTCACGACCGATGAACTCATCAAGCCCAATCAGGATGATCGTATGATACTCACTAAGAGTACTGACGGCAAGAGTTACACCGCTGAATTAGCCTTCAAGGATGAACTGTCCGAATACTTTGGACAAGGCAAGCGCACTCTGCCTCTCGTAGGCGAACGCTCCCTCAAGCCAGAAGATACCAATGTGCGTGCTGGATACGGGTTGCTACTCTTCACTGGAGCCAACCTCACCTTTGATGCTACTCAGCCTGAGAAGGGTGATGTACAAGTAGCCTTCCGCCTCATCCCAGCCGAAGAAGCAGGGAAGAAGCCCGAGCTGGAAGTGCTCATCCTCAAGTTCAAGCCCAAGGGGAAGAGCTGGACAGACTTCGCCGCCTTCCTCCCCGACGACACCAACGGCTTCCTTCGTCTACGCTTCTCTCAGGAGTAAGCCGTCTCTCAGGATAGTTCCGCGTACACCGCGCTCCTGTCCATAAAAAGTAGCGTCCCCATCCGTAGTCGAGGCTACGGGTGGGGACGTATATTTATCGTCTCGTAACTTTCTCTTACAGGCGATTGGTAATTATTTGGGAGAGCCCGAGTCATCCAGCTGTTACTACGGGATGATCGGCACATAATACTCCGTTGGATTGCAGGCTGTCGTAAAGATGACGATACTGGGAGTACGCACGCCAGGCATCGTCTCCCCTCCAATTAGTATACCATCAGTCATAGAAAAAGGTCTATCCAGATAGACGGCATCTGCTCGACCATCGAAGTGAAATCCGCTTTTCGCTTTCCCCCTCCCTCTCGACCTATCGAAGGAGTACCAGTCGCTACAGAAGCCATACCATGCAGGTTCATGGCTGAGATAAGCGCGCTGCTCTGCCTGTAGCTTCTCTACCAGCTGATGATTGCCCTTAGCTTTCGCAGCCTTCAGATCCTTCTCTCGCTGGAGTGCCGTCACAAAGAGATCAGCCCGCACCCCACCAGAGAAACTGCCACCGCGCTCCGAAGCGTAACCGCCCCCAAAGCCATGGGCAGCGATGGAGTCATCGGGTGCGATCTTGTAAGTCTGCCACTGCTTCGTCTGAGGTGTATAAGTCATATAGGTGGCATCGGCCTGGACTTGCTGATCAGGCTCATCTACACCCGTGAACGACCCCATAACAACTAAGCACGGGACGTAGGAAGGAGAGCTGTATTCACTTAGATTCGTCGTAGCTACGAGCTTGAGGAAAGGGCTATTCGGATAAGGCGTCTCCTCCCGCCACTCCTTTTGCGGACGCTTGAGGTCGAGAGACAGGACGGTATTGGAGAGCTTCCCATGCACACGGCCCCCGATGAGGTAGAGCACATTCGCTATAAGAGCAGAAGCCATCCCACTACGAGGCTCTGGCAAGCTGGGTAGCGGAGTGATCTTCATACCATGGCGATTACCCAGCTGAATGATATAGGCGTCACGTAGGTCTCCCGCAGCAGACTGCCCACCTGCGACGATGAGCTGATCATCATACTGCTGGAAGGCCGCATAGGCCGTCGGTTGGGGCAAATGCCCTATGAGCCACCACCATATATCCAGTTCCGAAGCCTTTGCCTCACAAGCATGATGCACTGCGCCAAGATATTCGCCAGCATAGATCTCTGAATAATAGCGCTTCGCACCACCCTCTCGAGCGGGGCGGTCGGGGAAGTTACACCCACCAGCCATCACAAGTAGTCCCGGACGTAGTTCTCCCGCTATATGTCCCGACACGCCCTTGGCATAGGCGGAATCTAACTGAGGCGTCTTGGCCTCGAACATGCGATAATCCTCTTGCGCCTGCGACGTGCCGTAGCTCCCACCCACCGTAAGCAGAAGGAGGACTATAAGTCGTACTCTATATCGTTTGCTATTCATCATTATTCTTTGTACTCCGCCTGATATGACCTCATATCTCGTACCAGCTTTCTGCAAAGATGGGGATAATCATCTGTACC
>CAKMOP010000008.1 GCA_927910985.1 uncultured Porphyromonas sp.
TATGCAAATAGCACTTCGACTCGCTTCCTGACTAGTCGCTCGTACCTCTCGCTGACTAACGCACGCCTCAGCTACGACCTACCCAAGTCACTTCTGCAGCGCATCGGCATGAATGGAGCCTCAGTGTACATCAGCGGGGACAATCTTTTCCTTCTATCTGCACGTAAGGGCTATGCTTCGATGTCGAGCCGAGATGGATCTACCTCCTGGAGTCGTTACCTCCCTGTATCGACCTTCGTCGCAGGTATCCGTGTAAACCTATAATCATCTAACTCTTACACCACTTCTACAACTATGCGTACAAGTATAAGAAAGAGTGATATGCCTCGGTCTGTGGTCTACTTTCGCTCACAGCCTGTCAGAAAGACTTCCTCGAACAAGCCCCGAGCGAGCTTTTCACACCAGATCAGATTAACGAAGCCAAGAAGTCGAACCCAGACATTGATGAGTCCTTTGTCAATGGGGCTATTGAGACCTTCTTCAAGTCACTTCAATCCACCTCAAGAAGCCACGATGACTTCGCACAGAAGTCTTTTGACATCTGCTCCGACCTGATGTCAGGGGACATGGAGCTGGAGGGTGGACAATCCTACGGCTGGTTTGCCAAGGCTGCCGAGCTGAAGACCTTCCAGAAGTTCGATGTGAGTAACAACTACTCCGTCTGGCGCATCAGCTACCGAACGATATCAATAGCCAATGGCTTCTTCCGTACAGCTGGAGGTGATGACAAGCTCCCCTCAGACGCCGTACCTCTCTACAACTGGGGACAACTCAAGACCTGCGCGCCCTGGCCTACCTCAACTTAGCGCACTTCTACGGCAAGCCTTATAGTGAAGAGACAAAGAGTTCACTCGTTGTCCCTATCAATAGAGCGTCTGACGAAGGTGGTAAGCCTAATAAGCTCGGTACACTTCAGGAAGTCTATGACTTTATCATCAAGGATCTGACTCAAGCTATCGAAGCCTTCGACAAGGCCAAGGTGGCACGCAAGAGCAAGCAGTATATCGACGCCTCTGTTGCTCGTGGAGCTCTGGCCCGCACCTATATGGACACAGGAAACTGGGAAGGAGCCTACAAGGTAGCCGACAAGCTACTCACAGACCAAGGAGCCAAGTACCCCTTGATCTCTGCTGAGAAGCTCCTAACCAACGGCTTCAACAACTATGAGACTCCCGAATTTATATGGGGCATTGACATCACCAAGGACAATACGGGGTCGCTGATTTCCTTCTGGGGACACATGGATGTCTACACTTATAGCTACGCTTCTGTCGGAGCCTACAAGGGGATCAACAAGTATCTCCAGGATCAAATCCCTGAATATGACCTGCGCAAAGGCTGGTTCGCTACCGACAACGGCACACCTACGGGTAAGTTCTTCTCTACGAGCAAACCGAAGATCATGGGCGACCGTGAATGGCTGAGTGATATTGTCTTCATGCGTATGGCAGAGATGTACCTCATCGCTTCCGAAGCGGCAGCACGAAAGGGGGACGATGCACAAGCAAAGGCTATCCTGCTGAAGCTCCTCAAGGAGCGTACTGCCGAAGCCAGCTACCCTGAAGTAGAAGCCAAGATCCAGCAGATGAGCAACGCTGAGCTTCTCAAGGAGATTCTCTACAACTGGCGTGTAGAGATGTGGGGCGAAGGCTTCTCGCTCACGGTGATGAAGCGCTTCAAGAACAATGTCCAGCGTTCACCTCGCAACATCTACTTCAAGGATGAAACGATTAAGTGGAATGACCCACGTCTGACCTACGAAATACCTCGCAATGAGACGACGAACAATCCGCTGATCACCACCTTCTAATCCCACGCTCCACAAAGCTGGAGTCCTAATCGATAGCACCCCCCGCAGCCTCAGAGCTGTGGGGGTGCTATTACTTTAATAACAAAGATGCCTCTCTGCACGAGACCACTGCTCATTCCGACGCAGACAGCACCCTACTCCTCCGCTACAGATTGAGACCAATTGCATCATACGACGTACTCAACGTCGTTTGTTTGCGACAATTCGGGCTCGATCATTATAGGAGTAAACGCCCTTCACTCGTCCGTCTTAATGCCTTGCGATCACCGCATGCTGCAAAGTCAAGCAAAACAACAAGCTCCGCTTGTCATTTTGAAGACCGTACAACGGTCTCAGATTTGACTTCCTATACAGCGAGGAGCTAACGACCTATATTGATTCTGGCACAAACCACTATAAGTCGACACTATGCACCACTACTGATCAGGAAGCACAGTAGTACGAGTTAACACCACCGATTCGTAGTGGTTGATAGGGGCATTAGGAAGATGTACACACCCCATCAGGATGGGGACAGCCAGCTCCCTCAAAGAGCACTCTTCCCAATCTTTGATGAAGGTGTGCATCAGTGACGAATATATTCGTATATTTGTGGTCAAGAAAACAAGTGTACGCAACGTACAAGATCAACATCAACCACTAAAGATACAGTGTAACGGTATGGAAATCAAGAAGTCACCCGAAGCTGACCTCGAGAAAGGCAAAGGGCTCTCACTCCTGCTGGGTCTCGTCGTAGCCCTCTCCCTGACCTTCGTGGGATTGGAGTGGCGTAGCTCAACCGCTCAGGCAGGTAACCTCGATGGGGCTAACCACAAGACCGAAATGGAAGAAGCGCTCCTGGTCAAGGACGAACAACCAGAGGATAAGCCCGAAGACCCCAAACCACAAGAACAGCCTCAGCAGACCGAAATCCAGCTACCTGATGAATTTAAGGTCGTAAGCAATGACGTCAAGGTTGAGAAGCCTTCCTTCGTCTCCGCTGATGAAAACAAGGATCTTCCTCCTATCAACGTCCCCTTCGGGCCTAAGGATGTCCCAGGCACCCCTACCGAAGAACTCTCTGACGAGCCCTTCGAAGTAGTAGAAGAGCAGCCTGAGTTCCCAGGTGGTATGGACGCCTTCCGTCGCTACCTGCAGGATCACCTCCGCTATCCAGAAAGTGCTCAGGACGCAGGTATCCAGGGTAAGGTCATCGTCCGCTTCGTCGTCGAACGTGACGGATCTGCTACCGCAGTCGAAGTCTTCAAGGGCGTAGACCCAGCTCTCGACAAGGAAGCTGTCCGCGTAGTCAAGTCCATTCCAAAGTGGAAGCCTGGTAAGCAGCAGGGTAAGGCTGTACGTACACGCTACGTCATCCCGATTGTCTTCTCGCTCCAGTAAGACCATCCAAAGACTCCTGTAGGGAGGCAACAATACAGCTCGAGCAGATGCTCCCCTCATCGGGACATCTGCTCGAGTCGTATATATATATGTATCGACAGATAGATGATACTATAAGCCTTATTCGCTGGCTAAGTCGTATCTTTGTCTAAGGCACATCGCCAACCATAGCATCCCAAGACAATGCACTCAGATCAACATAAGCTCCAGCTCATACGTGAGGCCATCGAAGCGCAGCTTACCGCTCGCTCGCTCGGCTCGCGCACTCCCGAAGGGCTCTTTGCCCCCATCGACTACACGCTGCGCCTCGGAGGCAAGCGACTCCGTCCCCTCTTAGCCTGCGCAGCTGCAGCAGCCTTCACCACGGAATGGCAGCGCGCCCTTCCAGTAGCTGTGGCGGTGGAGATCTTCCACAACTTCACCCTGCTTCACGATGACCTGATGGATCGCTCCCCGCTGCGCCGTGGCCAAGAGACGGTCTACCGCCGCTGGGGAGATAATACCGCCATCCTCTCGGGAGATGCTATGAGCATTGAGGCCTATGCAGCCCTCTCCGAAGTCGAGGACAAATCGCTCCTCTCGCTCTTACTACCTCGATTCAGCCAGATGGCACTCGAGGTATGCGTAGGGCAGCAGTATGATATGGAGTTCGAGACGCGCACCACGGTACGTGTGGAGGAATATATGGAGATGATCCGCCTCAAGACCTCTGTACTCTTAGGCTCTTCGCTCGAGCTCGGCGCTTTAGTTGGTGGTGCTACTGAGGAGCAGGCTCGTGCCCTCTACGAAGTGGGCATCCAGCTCGGCTTAGCCTTCCAGATCCAGGATGATCTATTGGATGTATATGGTGATGAAAAGACCTTCGGCAAGCCCATCGGAGGAGACATCATCAATGCGAAGAAGACCCTCCTACTCCTCTACACCCTGGAGCAGCTGAAGGACAAGGAGCTCGCTCACCTGCAAGAAATCCTCTCCTTCAGCTCCGACGAGCGAAGTCACTACATCGACGAAGTGCGTACACTCTACGACCAAGCAGGCACACGCAGCTATGCTGAGAGCGAGATTGCAAGACTCACAGAGGCCGCTTATCAGGGGCTCGAAGGCCTGCCACTAAGCGAAGAAGGACGTACGCTCCTCCTTACCCTATTCCACACCCTCTCTGGGCGCACGAAGTAGTATGCATCTCATCGACAGCCACACCCACATATACGGAGAGGAGTTCGACGAAGACCGTGATGCGATGCTTCAGCGCGCCGCAGAAGCAGGCGTGGAACAGATGGTGCTCCCCAACGTAGATTTAGAGAGCTATCCACGTCTCTTGGAGCTATGCGCTGCACATCCCCAGCGACTCTTCCAGACTATCGGACTGCATCCGACCTATGTCAAGGAAGACTATGACACGCAGCTCCGTGCTATGGAGACCGAACTCACTCAGCGCACCCACGTTGCCATCGGAGAGATTGGCTTAGATTTACTACTGGGATACCACTTATCAGTAAGGAGCAAATTGATGCCTTCAAGCGAACAGTTGCACTGGGCGGCTCAGCACGACCTTCCGTGTCATTCTAC
>CAKMOP010000009.1 GCA_927910985.1 uncultured Porphyromonas sp.
GGTGAAGTAGTGAAGTTTATCTCTGTAGTTGATAAGCGGAGAAGAGCTATGATATGAGACAAAAGGATGGTGTCTTTTACTTCGCTGAGTATAAGACCTACCCAGTGGGTAAGGTCGTAAGTGATGGCAAGCAAATCACGCTGTCAATAACGTTGCCCCCCCTTCATCTTAGAGCACACATCAGGTGGGAAGCATCAGGATGCTAATGCAGCCCTTTTGGCTCTCTCTAAGCAGAGTAAGACCTTGACGATTACGATTACGGGTACGAAGTAGTCACATCTCAGCCCTTCTACATAGCGGCCACCGCTCGAGCGTTGCTCGGGTGGTGGCCGCGGTGTATTTGGTGGTACGGCGTTTCGGTCGCCTTTCCAGCGTTGGAAAGTGCTCGCTCCAGCTGTGGAACGTTTGCTTTCCATCGGATGGAAAGTTCTCTTTCCCGTATGGATGTACTGTGCTGGTTCGTCATAAGCTCCTGCTGAATACTGGAGTAGGGGAGGAAAAGGTCTATGCGTTTGCCTCCCTCCTTCCTGCTTTTCGAGGCGGAAACAGCGGGTCTCGATTGTGCACTATATTGAGTACCTTTGCAAGACATTATAGCCCAATGAGTATCGTACAAGCCACAGACTACCACGTCCCCGTAATGCTCGAGGAGTGCCTCGAGGGGATGAACCTCCAGCCCACAGGGCATTATGTAGATGTCACCTTTGGGGGAGGAGGGCACTCGCGTGCTATACTTGACCATCTCTCAGGTGGGGGGCATCTCTATTCCTTCGACCAAGATCCCGATGCGGCTGCACGTGCTGCAGAGACGGCGAATTTCACCTTTGTCGCTGCAAACTTCCGTCACCTCTCCCGCTTTATGGATTACTACGATGAGTTAGGGAAGGTGGATGCACTCTTAGCAGACCTCGGTGTCTCGTCGCACCACTTTGATGATATGGCGCGAGGCTTTAGTTTCCGCGATGAGACCCCGCTGCTGGATATGCGTATGAATAACCGTGGCGGTCGCTCGGCACGTGACCTGCTCAACGAGTACGATGAAGCTGCGCTGGCTGATATTCTCTACCGCTATGGCGAGCTCAAGCAGAGCCGTCAAATAGCCCGTCGTATCGTCCAAGCACGCTCCACGGCACCGCTACAGACCGTGGGAGACCTCATCGCTGTCGTCCGCCCCTTGGTGCGCCCCGACCAAGAGAAAAAGCAACTCTCTTGCATCTTCCAAGCCCTACGTATCGAGGTCAATGGGGAGCTGGCAGCACTGGAGGAGCTATTAGAGGCGACGAAGCGTGTCCTGCGCCCTGGTGGTCGCTTGGTGGTGATGACCTATCACTCCCTCGAGGATCGTATCGTCAAGAACTTCCTGCGCCAAGGGGATGACTCTGCCGATGCACGTATCTATGGCTCGTCTGCCTCAGCGTGGCGCTTGGTGACCCGTAAGCCCATCGTCCCCTCTGCCGAAGAGGTGGCACGCAATCCGCGCGCACGTAGCGCGAAGCTACGTATCGCCGAACTTCTCTGACCTTGACTTGATTCACCCTACTATATGACTCCAGACGAATATATCCCCACCGAAGAGCCTGTCCGCTATGAGGACGAAGCTCCACGATCTCAGTACCTTGATCCGCACGAGTCGGAGGAGGAGCTCGAGCGTGGATTCCTTGAGTCGATTGAGGATGACTTCTGGTCACTACCTTGGCTGTGGAATAACATCCGCTTCATCATCTACTGCTTATTTCTCGGTTTTGTGATGATCGCTTGGCCCTACATCTATCAAGGGAGCTTGCGCGAAATCACCACCCTGGAGAAGAAGCTTGAGGATATTCGCTACAAAGCACTCTTCACCTCTGCCGCGCTCATCGAATATGAGCGTATCAACAACATTACTACCAAGGTCGAGCAGTATCAGCTCCAGCTCGTACCTGCTACTCAGCCCCCTTACCTCCTTGTGGACTCGGGTCAGTATCCTACGCCCCAGCCCCGCTAACCATCCGTGTATATCTTCTCTCTATCTACGACTGAGCTCCGTCAATGAACCTGCGTACACTCACCGCTAAGCTCAAGGCCTTCTTCTCGGCAGCGAAGGCACTCGCTCTCGGACTCTTCTTCAAGTCGAGGCGCGGTGTCGAATGGCATCGCCTGACTCACGACCGCTATCCGTGGATCGTAGCTCTTCTCTCGCTGATGATGCTCTTCGTGATGATCCGCATCGTCTTCTTCATCCTTAGCCCCGATGGCAAGCGGTATGCGGAGATGGCTCGACAAGTCAATCCCCCTCGATATAGCCCCGTCGAGCCAATGCGTGGCTCGATCTATGCTCGTGATGGTCGTCCCGTGGCGGTAACGTCGCCTGTCTATCGACTATTTTTTGACTTCGGTCACCAAGCTCTGGAGCCCCTGCGTCGTACTCTTCCACCGAAGGATGGAGATAGTAAGCAGCAGGCCGAGCGCAAGCGTATCCTCGAGCTCCGTGCCGAGTATGAAGCTGGGTTGGACTCGCTGGCAGAGCTGATGGATCGAACCTTTGACCTCTCCGAGCGTAAGCTTACCAAGGCAAAGCTCAAAGAGCGTTGGCGTCAGGGCTTCCAGACGAAGTCGCGCCACTGTGTCATCTATCCTGCAGACGTGCCCTACGTTCAATACCGCGCCTTCGAGCAAGCTGAGCCCTTTGTCGTGAAGAAGGCTGGCCCTAATAGGAATAAGAAGCGACTCTTCAGCAAACTCATCTACACCGAGAACGAGAGTCGCCGCGTCTATCCCTTCGGTTCGCTCGCCTACCGTACGATTGGGCATATCTATGACCGTACCGAGGGAGGACTGACCAAAGGCCGCTTCGGGCTGGAGCTTCGCTACAATAACCTCCTGCGGGGGGAACTGGGCGAGAAGCTCTCCTTCTATAATATGGGTCGCTACGAGCAGACCATCAGCAAGCCCCCTGTCGATGGTGTCAGTGTCTACACGACCCTCGATATGGATATTCAGAGTATCGTAGAGCGTAACCTCCGTGAGCAGCTGACTTTCCTCGAGGCTGAGAGCGGTACAGTCGTCTTGATGGAGGTCGCTACCGGTAAGGTCGTCTCTATCTCTAACCTCCAGCGCACCGCCCCTGGGGTCTACCACGAGACGGTGAATATGGCCGTGTCGGATATGAGCGAGCCTGGATCTACCTTTAAGGTTGCCTCGATGATGGTCGCCCTCGATGATGGAGTCATCCATCCCAATGATACGATTGACGTAGGCAACGGTCTGTGGAAGTACGGTGGTAAGATTGTACGTGACCACAACGCCCACCACGGTGGCTATGGGCGCATCTCTGCGGCACAGACCATCGTCAAGTCGAGTAATGTAGGTGTGGCGAAGATCATCACCCGCGCTTACGAATCTCACCCCGACGACTACGTGCAGAAAATTCGTAATCTTGGCTTTGGGGCAGACCTAAAGCTCGAGATCGATGGCTACGAGAAGGCACGTGTGCGTAAGCGCTCCGATAACCCCGACCGCTGGTACAATACGACGTTGGGGTGGATGTCCTATGGCTATGAGACGCAGATTCCGCCGATCTATACCTTGGCCTTCTTCAATGCTATTGCCAATGGCGGTCGCTATATGCGTCCCTACTTCGTCTCCGAGATACGTAGCCGCAATGAGGTCATCAAGACCTTCGAGCCTACGGTCGTCCGTGAGCGTATCTGTAAGCCCACCACACTGACGGCTATTCAGGAGATGCTCCGCCGTGTCGTCACCGAAGGAACGGGTAAGAAAGCCCGCTCGCCCTTCGTGGCCATCAGCGGTAAGAGTGGTACGGCACAGCTCTCCTCAGGACGTGGTGGCTACCGTGACTCGACGGGGCATATCCGCCATCAGGTGTCTTTCTGCGCCTACTTCCCTTCGGAAGCTCCTAAGTACTCGTGTATCGCGGTCATCCGCCGTCCTTCGAGCCAGTTCAGTGCTGGTGGTGGGGTGATGGCTGCTCCTATTATTCGCAAGATCGCTGAGAGCCTCTTGGCCTTAGAAGCCCCTATACCGCTCGACTCACTCCATCGCTCATCCTCACCTCGTGCTTATACGAAGGAGATAGCAGCAGGGCGTGCCTCCACCTTGCTTTCGGTGATGGCGCAGCAAGGCTTGCCTACGCCGCGTATGTCGAAGTCCTCTGGGAGCTTCATCGCTGTCGATACGATCCTGCACGCTCGCTCTGTACCCACGACTAACGGCCGTGTGCCTGCTGTCGTCGGGATGAGCGCGATGGATGCTGTCTACCTCCTGCGTAAGATGGGCTATAGCCCTCGTCTGCGTGGGGCAGGGAATGTCCTCGGCCAATCGATCGCTGCTGGCACTCCGGCCTCGATAGGTACGGAGGTCGTCCTTGAGTTGGGCTTCGGCTCGTGAGTGCAGTAGCTTCCTTTTTTCTCCCTATTTGATTCGCGTACTCTTACGTCCCTATCCCAATGACACTAAGTACCCTTCTACAAGGTATTACCTATACTTCGCCCTCTGCCCCCGCGCTCTTGGCTGGCTGTGAGGTCGATCATATCACCGAAGACTCCCGTGCGGTGAAGCCGGGGACTCTCTTCGTCGCCCTGCGTGGTGTCCACGCCGATGGGCATCGCTTCGTCCCTGCAGCTATCGAGGCGGGCGCGCGTGCAGTCCTCATCGAGACCCTTCCCGAAG
>CAKMOP010000010.1 GCA_927910985.1 uncultured Porphyromonas sp.
CTCGTCGTGCCTTGGCAGTCTCAGCCCACAGATGACGAATGACTCCCTCTTCCGCGTGATGAGCGACCTCCTCGCAGAGCTTCGTGATGGGCACGTCAACCTCATCTCCACCTTCGACAACGGGCACTACTGGAAGTGGCGCAGCGAAGGCCCCCGCTCCTATGACGAGGTGCTACAAGGGCTGTACTTAGGTGACAACTACCACATCGCAGGAGGGCTGACCTACAAGACCCTCGATTATCCGAAGGGGGTTGTACGTCCCGAGCCCATAGGCTACATCCGCGTCAGCTCCTTCTCTGCATCGATTTCACACGGCAATGTCAATGCCGTCCTCAGCCGCCTCAAGGGATGCAATGGGCTCATCCTCGACCTACGCAACAATGGAGGGGGTCAAGTCACGACCTCCGACCTCTTAGCCCAGCACTTCATCCGTGAGCGCAAACTCGTAGGCTACATCTCCCACAAGACAGGGCCCGCCCACGATGCTTTCTCCCAGCGCACGCCCTTCTATATGGAGCCGCTGAAGTCTGGTGTGATTTGGCTCAAGCCGGTCATCGTCATCGTCAACCAAGGGGTATATAGTGCTGCCAACGACTTCACACTCCGTATGAAGGGACTACCTCAGGTGAAAATTCTTGGAGTCAAGACAGGAGGCGGCGGCGGCCTGCCGATGTCCTCCGAGCTACCGAACGGATGGGCGGTGCGCTTCTCTTCATCGCGCACATACGATGCCGACGGGGCAGATATTGAGCAGGGCATTGCCCCCGACTTCGCCCTGAAGGAAGAGATTAAGCGCACCTCAGAGCAAGACCCTTACATTGAGGCAGCCGCCAGTCTGCTGACACGCTGGATTCTCTACATCAAGACCAAGGCAAAGCAATAGCCCATCACACACCTCCCCGAGCAAGCAAAATCCCCCGCTAGTAGTCTGATGAGACCACTGCGGGGGATTCAGTTTTAGGAGGCTATCCTCCGGAGGTTAGAAGCGGAAGCCGATGGAGAGCGAAGTACGAAACCAACCCCAAGGCGAAGCGATGTTATCAAGCGACACATTCTTCTTATTTGGATCGATCTTGATATCCTGATCTGCGATCTTGACCATAGGGAGATCTGAGACACCGTCACCTACTTGCTTACGCATATCTTCTATTTCCTTTTCGCTAAGCCCCGAACCAGAAGAATAGTCCCCTGTAAGCGTCAGCTTAGCCTTACCAGCATGTACGCCGACGATGTTCCAGTCGAGGACGATATTCTTGTTACGCCCGAGGAGCCACTGCGCACCGAGACCTACCCCGATGGCATTCGACTTGACATCACCCGAGAGAGCGAGGCGAACCTCCTTCTCATTCGCAGAAGAAGAGCCATTCTCACTGACCTTAAACTTAAGGTCGTAGCCTGAGAGGTTATAGGTCTGATAGCGATAGTAGGCCATCAGGTAGAAGCCGTGACCGTAGCCCCCACCCGTATACCAGCGCAGCTCAGGCGTCAGGTAGAAGGACTTTATCTTGAGGCTCGTAAGAGACACTTCACCGCCCAGCTTATCCAGAGTCGAGGCAAGAGGAAGACTACCCTTAGGCATCGTAGCTACACCAAGCTGGAGGCCAAGTCCCTTAGTGAGGACACGCTCGACAGCAAAGCTGTAGTTACGGAAAGCTGGGCTGGTGAGGTTTGCCTTGACGATGGTCTTTCCATCGAGCAGTGCACCGTGGTCGGGTGTAAACTTGGGAGTCTGAGCAGCGAGCGTACCACCAAGGGTGAGGCTCAGCAAAAGAGCGGAGATTTTCTTCATATAATTAGCTTATTAAAGTGGACTTACTTCCCCAAAGATACGCCTATTTTACATATGCTCTACGAATGTCCTTCACCAAGCTAACACTTCATAGAATTCTCCTTGGTCTAAGACACTTACCGCAGGCATCTACACAAATCAACCAATCTTAAAGGGAAGCATAAAGGAAGGCTTTCGGAAGGAAGCTAATCCTGCGGCATCGCGCTCGGGCATCGACAGGCAGACGTGGGGCGATTCACCAGCCGTGGAACAAAAACTTTCCATCGGGTGGAACGATTGCTTTCCACCCGATGGAAAGACGGCTTTCCTCAGAAGGAAGATTTTCGGACAAGAGGTGAAGAGCTCGCTATCCAAAGCCCAAGGCTGGAGCTTCCTTTCGGGGCAAATGCGTATTTTTGTATAGGAAGATGTTGCTCAGAGCACCCTTCCACCTCCCACTGAACATATTTATTTGATACGCTACTTATGGCACTGACACTGGGGGATCTTGTCCCCGACCTCTTGGGCATCGATGAAGCGGGGCAAGAAGTACGCCTCTCGGACTATCCTGGGCGCAAGATTATCCTCTATTTCTACCCCAAGGACAACACTTCGGGCTGTACGGCTCAGGCCTGTAGCCTACGTGATGGCTACAGCGAACTGCGTGCTGCTGGCTATGAGATCATCGGTGTGAGCCGTGATTCAGCCAAGAGCCACGGGGGCTTCCGCTCGAAGTACGAGCTCCCCTTCCGACTCATCGCCGACACCGACGTACAGCTCAACGAGCTCTTCGGCACCTGGATCG
Organism: uncultured Porphyromonas sp.; assembly: GCA_927910985.1. Lineage (GTDB taxonomy): Bacteria > Bacteroidota > Bacteroidia > Bacteroidales > Porphyromonadaceae > Porphyromonas. Next base: position 2,574 of record CAKMOP010000010.1, read on the forward strand.
AGAAGAGTATGTACGGCCGCAAGTATATGGGCACCGAGCGCACGACCTTCGTCATCGGCACCGATGGCCACATCGAGCGCATCATCCGTGGCAAAGCCGTCAACACCAAGGAGCACGCACAGCAAATCCTCCACGAAGACTAATCTGGGGGCACGATGCCCCTACACATAATATACCACCCTATGAGTGAAGAAGTAAAAGAGAAGCTCCCCAAGAGCCCCAAGGATAAAGAAAAGCAGGCTCAGGATGATGCCAAGCTGAAGACCCTCGAGACCGTCCTCGGCAAGATCGAGAAAACCTACGGCAAGGGTGCGGTGATGAATATGTCCGCTCGACCTACGACCGATGTCAATATCATCCCCACAGGCTCCATCAACCTCGACCACGCCCTCGGCGTAGGTGGCTACCCTCGTGGCCGCATCATCGAGATCTACGGCCCCGAATCTTCGGGTAAGACGACGCTTGCCATCCACGCCATCGCAGAGGTGCAGAAGCAAGGCGGTAAGGCAATCATCATCGACGCAGAGCACGCCTTCGACCCCACCTATGCCGAAGCCCTTGGCGTAGATATGGACAGCCTCTACATCTCGCAGCCAGACAACGGAGAGCAGGCGCTGGACATCGCCGAGCAGGTTATCCGCTCCGGCGCCGTGGATCTGGTCATCATCGACTCCGTGGCAGCCCTCGTCCCCAAGCAGGAGATCGAAGGCGATATGGGCGAGACGAAGGTCGGTCTGCAAG
>CAKMOP010000011.1 GCA_927910985.1 uncultured Porphyromonas sp.
CAGAGAAGAGAAGTAGCGCAGGGCATCATTACCCCCCCGAAGCAGAGAGGCTGACATCATTCAGTCGGCCCGTACCTCCGAAGAGGACCTTACGCCACTCCGTAGCCGTCTTACGACTCTTAACAAGCAGACCTGCCGAAGCTACAGCTTCATCGGTGTATTCACCTTCGAACTGCTTGCGCAGCTCAGCACGCTGAGCATACTTGGAGCCTGTAGGAAGCAGCGCATCAGCTTGGAAGAGTTCGTAGTTAATCAGAGCTTCTCGCTGGTAGTCAAACGCTTCCGAAGCATTCATCAGCTCATACGAATTGGTAGCGACACGGGAGAAGCCCGTGTTTGCCTTGAAGGTAAACTGCGTCTTCCCTTGCTTACCACGCTTGGTCGTGATCAGCACGACCCCATTAGCAGCACGCGAACCGTAGAGCGAAGCCGAAGCCGCATCCTTGAGTACCGAGACCGACTCGATATCTTCGGGGTTGATTGAGGCAAGCACATTAGAAGAATATCCACTAACCCCGTAGTTACCAGCCGTGATGGGCACACCATCGACGACATAGAGAGGCTCTGTCGTCCCATTGATACTCCCCGACGCCACGAATCTGCACCGTACCAGCAGACCCAGGGTTCCCCGTCTGCGAGGCGACACGCACCCCAGAGACCTTACCCGAGAGGGCCTTATCGACAGACTCGACCTTAGCATTAGCCAGGTCAGAAGCCTTAATGCTCGAGGTAGCCCCCCGTGAGGGAGGACTTGCGCTGTACCCCGTAGGCTACGACTACGACCTTATCGATGGAGCGCTCTTCATTCTTCAGTGTGATCAGCAGCTCTTTCCCCGTGAGGGCTACGGTCTGAGGAAGGTAGCCGATGCTGGAGACCTTGAGCGTCTTAGCATCTGCAGGAAGCTGGAGTCTGAACTTCCCGTGGGCATCGGTCAAGACACCGTGAGAAGGGTATTCAACACTGGTCACAGACGCTGCAACTACGGGCTCTTTGTCATCAGCAGCCACGACGATCCCCGTCACGGTCACCTGCTTCTGCGCCCAGGCAATCCCCACAGACAGCACCAGGAGCAATAACGATAGTAAACTCTTTCTCATTAGCTTTTTAGTGATTAGGAAGTGAATATATACAACGAAGAAGCGCTTCTCGAGGTAATCCAGGAGAAGCGCTTCTTACAAACTCTTTGTATGGGTATGCTATATACTAATAAGTATACGCCAAGCTACTTCGCCTATGGATACGAGTAATGGTGCTGCACCACATCATAGTGTCAGCACACATTCGCATCATCATAGACTGGGCTTGCTGCATATTAGCTATAGTCTTCTTGTTTTCTTAGTGAATGGCGGAAGGCAATATATTCGAAGCGGAGTGCCTTCCTTCATAGCAAAGGTAACGAACTTTTTGTAACCGCCAAATCACAACGCAAAAAAATGCAATTTCCCCCCGAAGGTCATCCTCTTCTTGTCCCGAGCTATTTGCTCACAGCCACGGCTCTCCCCTTCTTCTCTTTCGGGATAAGTAATCCCCCTGCCAATTCCTCTCCGCGGTGAAGTTTCCTCTTCGCTGGAGGGAGCTATATTGGTCAGCGTGCAAAGCTATATTGCTTTGGCTTACGACCAATATAGCTCACTCGCTGCGACCAATATAGCTTTGCGCACTGACCAATATAGGTTGGCTCGCCCACCCCACGCAGGCGAGCCACCGCACAAAAGAAAGGCTGACCTACTGCCGTAGGTCAGCCTAAAGAACATAAAAAGAAACTGCTAATAGTCCACTTCGAAGGAAGCCCCTTCTGTAGCTGTGACGATACGCTTGCGCTGCCCATCGTATTCGGGAGACAAGAAGTCCAGCTTGGGATTACTATAGCGCGTATGTATCCCTAATAGCGAGGTGAGCGTATGCGTCAGGAGGTCCGATGAGATACGGCGAGAAGCCGCAGCACGCAAGCGCTCCTTCAGCTGAGGATTCATCTGGTCCAGTCGTGGACTCACATAGCACATAAAGGGGACTTGCACCGCTCCTGGAGTCACCGTATAGGGGCTATGACCATAGAACTTTCGATCCTTCGGATCGTCATAGAGGACTTCTCCGTGATCCGATATATAGAGTACCAATGCAGGACGCTGCGCATACTTCTTGACAATCTCCTTAATCACGTGGTCGGTGAAGTAGATACTATTGACATAGCTTGCCACAGTCTTCGCTTCGTCTGCGCCCAAGTTCTTCTGCGGAATATCCTTTGCCGTGAAGCGCGCATACGCCTCGGGATAACGCTTAGCATAGTCGAAATGCGAGCCCATCAGATGCACTACCTCCACCAGTCCACGGCGGTGTGTTGCCGTCACACTATCGGGAAGCGTGCTATAATCCAATAGCAATGGCAACAGAGAAGTATCGTAGGCTCCAGCAAGATTATTCAGACTATGCTCGCTCGTGTCCACCATTCCCTCAGCTCGATCATTGCGCTCACGGACAATATCCGCAAAGGGAGAGAAGATGCGACTCACTGAATAAATCCCTGTCGTCTCTTGATTCGTAATCCATGCCGTCGCATAGCC
>CAKMOP010000012.1 GCA_927910985.1 uncultured Porphyromonas sp.
GACGAGCCGCTCCGCGCCATCAGGGCTGTGCCCGACGATGCGCACCGTAGCTCCACTGAGGGGCTCTTCCTCACGGTCGAGGACATAGCCACGTAGGGTCGTGGTCATCGGGCGACGAAGGACGGTGTAGAGGTGGGGAAGTCCTCGTGCGTCATCCCGTGAAGAGGCTAAGAGAGCCACTTCGGCTAAGGGCTCGGTGCTGGGCCATCCTTCGGGTGAAGGATTAGGAGAATAGGTCAGTTCGTCCGTGGGGCTGTTGATGGGTGCGGGGAGGTGGGTCGTGGTCGTACGGCCATCGGCGTGCAGTACCGCGTGGTATATATCCAGTCCACCGAAGCCTCCACGGCGGTCGGAGGCGAAGTACAGGGTGCTGTCGCTCGTAGCGTGAGGGAAGAGTTCGTCGGCATCACTATTGACCTCTATGGGGAGAAGGATGGGCGTGCCGAGCGTGTCGCCGTAGAGGTCTACGGCATAGAGCTCCTTGTCACGGCGTAGGGTGTCGGGGGAGGTGCTGACGAAGAAGAGCCTTCGTCCGCTGGGGCTGAGGGTAGGGTGCGCTACCAGGCGGCTGCTGTCAGCGAAGAGACGGAGCGGAGCTTGGGCCTGCCAGCCACCGCGCTCGTCGGGTGTGGCGACCCATATCTGTGGGATGTTGGGCTCGTCGGTTCGCTGTGAGATGTAGGTGTAGTAGAGTTTCCGTCCGTCGGGGCTGAGGCTCGGCGTGCCGACCTCGCTCGTCGGGTCGGTGAGCCCTCGGAGACTGTCTGGGGTGGGAAGCCACTGCCCGTCGGCTTGCTGGCGGAGCTGGTAGAGTCCGCTGAAAGGCTCACCCGTGACCTGCGAGGTGCCTTTGCTGCTGCTCCTGCGGCGATGGCTCCCGAAAATCAAGCTCCGTCCATCGGGGGCAAAGGTCACGCCGTAGTCGCTCCGTGTCGAGCGCAGCGGCTCGAAGGGATGCACCTCATAGTAGGCTCCTCGGGTGCTGTCCACGGGTGAGGATAGTGCAGTGGATAAGGTGGTGTAGTGTGCTGCCTCGGCTCGGAGGCTGTCCGTGGGGTGGAGGCGCACAGCGCGCTCCCACAGGGTGCGGGCTACGGCATAGCGTCGGCCGTGATGAGCGGCTTCGGCAGCGTGACGGCTATAACGGGCACGCTGCTCCTTCTGCCGTGGTGAAGTCCTCTTATAGAGCTCCTTGTAGAGTCGCTCCGCCTCGTAGTAAGCTCCAGCGCGCTCCGCCTGCAGGGCTTGTGTGCTCAGACCCACACCGCAGGACGTGAGCGCGAGGAAGAGCAGGAGGGTGAGGAGCAGGCGGGGGAAGGACGACCACGAGGACATAGCGCGAGGAAGAGCTAAGGGATGTGGATAAGCTTGTGCATCTGCAGGCTCAGCTGCCACTCGGGGTGCTCGAGGATGTGCTGGACACAGAGCTCGATGGCACTGCGGTCAGCCTCGCTCTGCGTCTCTCCGACGAAGATGGGGCTGAGCAGATAGGCTCCTGCTGGAGGTAGGTCGCTGACGGCGGGCGGCAGGTCGGAGGCACTTCCCACGGGGAAGCGGAATTCGCCCACGCCGTTGGGGAAGTTGCGATGTAGGAGACCCATCGCCTCTTTCTTCGGGCTGCAGGTGATGTAGTCCAGCCCTTCGGGAGGACGGCGGGTGCCGTTGGTCTCGATGGACTGGTGGTAGCCGAGTCGCTTGAAGTACGCCACGGTCTCGGCCGTGAGCTGAAGGGTAGGCTCGCCACCCGTCCAGATGATGCGGCGTCCGGGATAGGGGGCGATGGCATCACGTAGCTCTTCGAGGGTCATCTCCTTCCCCGTGTCGAACTCCGTGTCGCAGAAGCTGCAGCGGAGGTTGCATCGACTCAGACGGATGAAGATAGAGGCCTTGCCCATATGTACACCTTCGCCTTGGAGGCTATAAAATATCTCGTTGATTAGCATAAATAATCGTTGGAAATCTGCCTGCAAAGATACGACGACTCGCTTAGCTCCCCTGCATCGACTTCAGGGCGCTGCCTGCTACTCCTGCTCTTCGAGGGGAGGGCTTCCCCTTGCTTGCCCTCCGCTCCTGCTTCTCCGCCCCCTCCCCGCAGCCTATATGTTAGTTATGGTACGCGCGCGAGGAGCTGTGGGCTCTCCTGCTGTAGTATCTGCACCTCATCTATGAGGAGGCTTCGATGCCCTCTCTTGCTCGATACGCCCACCTATATAGCTCGGCTGCAGAACCTATATTGCTTCGTGATGGAACCAATATAGCTTTGTGAAGCGACCTATATTGCTCCGCTGTCGGAGCAATATGCCTTTGTTCGCTGTCCTTGGGAACTCTGCCAGCTTCCCCTCTGAGAGGGCTCTCGTCTCGTCCTCGCTGCGGAGGCGATTTCTCTAAGTCCTCCTTTGCTGTTCCCTTATCTTGCTCTGAGTCTGCGCATCGTGGGTTGTTTGCTTTCAATCTTTATTGCTACTTTTGTAGCCACTACACTAAGGACTACACCACACTCTCTCCTTCTGTTTATATAAAGGGGGGAGTGACGATGCAATCGACGCCTTCGGTGGAGTCATCTATCTAAATGCAAACACATTGAAGAGTTCCACGATTTTTCATTAATAGTTCGCCTGCCTTTTGGGGCGGTGAGCACATTTTTTCTACTATGAAACAAATTGAATTCTGCGGGCTTCATCTCCCGTATGAAGCGCCACAGGCAGAGCTGCTCTATGTCACGTCGGGACAGAGCATCCTTGTCTCGGGAAGTGCTACCCTACCTGACGGAATCGAAGAAGGTGATGAAGATACCTTCCTTCCCGCTTAACCCCTTCATTTATCCAACGAACAAAAAAGGAATGAACCTACTACGTATCTATGGTGCCTCCCTGCTCGTCGCTCTGATGCTCGGGGTGAGTGCCTGTAAGAATGATGAGACTCCTGCAGCTAAGTCCACGGAGAAGGGCGCTGCGGTCACGGGTCAAACGATCTCGTTCGATGTCGAGCTCGATGAACTCCCTTCGGATGACTTCCGTATGATCCTCGAGGAGAACAAGGACAATGGTCGGAATGCGGGCCTGAAGTTTGTCTGGAAGACAGGCGATAAGGAAAAGCTCTTCTTGGCCTTTAAGACGGCTGGGAGCAACAACATCATCGTGAAAGAGGGCTATCTCAAGATCGAAAAGAAGGTCGGTACCCGCTATAAGGCTAAGATCGAGGTCGCCACTCCTGCTGGGATTAACCCCGATGCGGGCAATATCCTCGTCGCTGGTGCCATCGGCGTCAGTGGGATAGATGCTCAGGGCCGCGCTATGATCCCAGGTCCTCGTAACTTCTATGATGCAGGTGAGGCCTATACCCTTCCGATGTACTTCGCGCCTACGCCGCTACGCTCGAAGGTCGTCAAGGGACAGAAGGAGCATCACGCCGATGATCCTACCTTCCACTTCTTCGGAGCTATGGTGGGTGCTACGATTGACAATACTCAGGGGAATATGCCTTATTACCCCCACGAGATCACGATGACCACGGGAGCACTCACCACTGAAGGTGCGATGAAGCTCTTCGACACCGAGTCGGATGGTACGAAGTCCGTGCCTAAGTGGGAGACGCAGCAGAATGCAACGACTGTACAGCGTGTCTACTTCGAGCAGGGTGAGGTCGCTGTCGGTAAGAAGCATACCTATTACTTCTGGGCCGTACCCTCGAAGTTCTCGGGACGCCTCCCGATGTCCGCCGAGTTCCGCACCGATGCGTATGACACGGAATTGGGGGCTACAGCCTCTGAGATCTCTACGAAGTGGACGGTCAAGCAGCTCGCTGCGGGCAAGGTGCATCGCTTTAAGAAAGAGATCCCTGCTCCTAAGGGTAACCTCATCATCTCCGAAGTCTTCGTCGGTGGTGGAGCGGGAGCTACCGCGTGGGAATTCTATAACCCTACGGAGGTGAATATTGATCTCAGTGAATACTATATCCAGCGCTTTGACTATAGTAAAGACGACGGATATCAGTTCTTCCCTAACGAGCAGTCCCGTCTGCTTCCTCTGACCTCTCAGATTTATAATCAGTCCAACTCATTAGAGAAGCACACGTGGTCTGGTCTTGAAAGAGGTATCCTACCTCCTCATAAGTCTGCAGTCTTCTATACGGCAGCCGTTATAAATAAGGGGGAAATGCCTCAGTTTAGGAATCGTGAGGGCCTTGTCTATCTCTTTAATATCGCCTCAGATCTTTTGGGAAATAGCGCGCAGAAGGATTATGCAAAGGCCTTCTTCACTCCGGTTGTAGTTGATCGAGGACAGAGGTATCGCTCACGTCACCGCATCATCTACAAAGCCCCCAATGGGAATCAAACGCCAGTAGATGCCTTCTTCTACTACTCAGAAGACCGTAAGTCGCAGTACCCTTCGGCTTCCTTCTTCCGTAAGCCCGGGCGTGACCTTCCTCGTAGTGAGATGCACATCCGTGATAACTCCGACTGGGTGATGCGTCAGCGCTACGAAGCTGTGGACTGGGGCTACCGCTTCAGCTACTACTACGACCGCGAGCGCCTGTCTACCAAAGCCTTGGGTATTCACTGGATGGAGGACCATAGTACGGGAAGCACCATTCCTGGATCTTCTGTTGACAATGGTTATATCCTTGAGCGCCCGATCTTTGCTCCTAATTATGAGCACGACAATATGAACTTCGCGGAGCTCAAAGGACAGGCACAGCTCTATCGCTATGTACCACCTATCTGGTGGACGAGAGTGCGTGCGCAGCAAGCTGACCGTCAACCTTAGTCGTCCCGACTAAACAGCTGATCCCCCGCATAGAGCCTCGGCTCTATGCGGGGGATCGTCGTATCAGCTCGATCCGTAGCTCACTCGTTTCTCCCCTTTGGCAGGGAGGTCGGAAAAGAAAGTGCCCCAGTCGGTCGTCTATGACCGACTGGGGCACGTGCGTTGGATGAGGAGCTGTGTGGGCTACTTCTCGCGGATGAAGATGTTGATGGGCGTGCCAGAGAAGTCCCAGTGCGCACGGATCTGATTCTCGAGGAAGCGGCGATAAGGCTCCTTGACCCACTGCGGGAGGTTCGCAAAGAAGGCAAAGCTGGGCACCGCCGTGGGAAGCTGCATCACGTACTTAATCTTGATGTACTTCCCCTTCGTGGCAGGGGGAGGAGTAGCCTCGATGATGGGCAGCATCACTTCGTTGAGCTTCGAGGTGGGGATGCGCTTGCTGCGGCGCTCGTAGACTTGCTGCACTTCCTCTAAGACCTTGAAGATACGCTGCTTCGTCAGGGCAGAGATGAAGATAATGGGGAAGTCGGTGAAGGGAGCCAGACGCTCACGGATGGCGTTCTCAAAGGTCTTGATGACCGCATTGCTCTTGTCTTCGACGAGATCCCATTTATTGACGCAGACGATGAGCCCCTTGCTGTTCTTTTGCACCAGGGAGAAGATGTTGAGGTCTTGGCTCTCAATCCCGCGCGTAGCGTCAAGCATCAGGATGCAGACATCGGAGTTTTCGATAGCTCGGATGGAGCGAATGACCGAATAGTACTCGAGGTCTTCGTTGACCTTACCACGCTTGCGGATACCTGCCGTGTCGACAAGGTAGAAGTTCATCCCGAACTTCGTGTAGTGCGTGTAGATCGAGTCGCGCGTAGTGCCCGCTACGTTGGTGACGATATTGCGCTCCTCACCGATGAAGGCATTGACGAGCGAGGATTTACCTGCGTTGGGTCGACCCACGATGGCGATACGAGGAGCATCGAGGGCTTCGTCTACGTATTCGCCTTCGGGGAGGTGCTTGACGATGGCATCGAGGAGGTCGCCCGTACCACTACCGCTGATGGCGGAGATGGGCATTGGGTCGCCGAGCCCGAAGCTGTAGAATTCGGCTGCCTCGTAGTGCTGGGCATAGTTGTCTGCCTTATTGGCTACCAAGAGGACGGGCTTCTTGGTTCGGCGGAGCTTCGCGGCTACCTCGTCATCGAGGTCGGTGATGCCGCTCTCTACATCCACGACGAAGAGGATGACATCGGCTTCTTCCATAGCGATCTCTACCTGCTTGTTGATCTCGCCTTCGAAGATATCTTCGCTGCCTACGACCCAGCCGCCGGTGTCGACGATGGAGAATTCGCGGTCAAGCCACGTGACTTTGCCATACTGACGGTCGCGGGTTGTCCCGGCCTCTTCGCTGACGATGGCCCCGCGGGTCTGCGTCATACGGTTGAAGAGGGTGGACTTCCCTACGTTGGGACGCCCTACTATTGCTACTAAATGACTCATAGATGATGCTGTGAATGGTGGGTGGAGACTACCGTGCTAATCGAGACGGTAGCCGTAGGCGCGAAGGATCTTGTCGCGGTTGCGCCAGTCCTTCTCGACCTTAACAAAGAGCTCGAGGAAGATCTTCTTCTCGAAGAAACGCTCCATATCACGGCGTGCCATCGTGCCGACCTTCTTCAGGGCGACACCACGATGACCGATGATGATGCCCTTCTGGCTGTCACGCTCGACGACGATGAGGGCTTGGATGTGGATGCGTTCCCCCTCTTCCTTGAAGGACTCGACGACGACTTCCACCGAGTAAGGGATTTCCTTCTGGTAGTAGAGGAGCACCTTCTCGCGGATAATCTCCGTGACGAAGAAGCGCGCTGGGCGGTCGGTCAGTGCGTCCTTCTCGAAGTAGGGAGGGGAGGGAGGAATGAGGCTCTCGATGCGCTTCTTCAGGGGCTGGACGTTGAAGTTGTTCAGCGCAGAGAGCGGAATGATTTCTGCTTCGGGGAGCTCCTTGTGCCACCGCTCGACGAGCTCAACGAGCTTGTCTTGGGTCGTCAGGTCTACCTTATTAATAAGTAGGAGCACAGGGCACTTGACCCCACGGACACGCTCGAGGAAGAACTCATTCTTGTCGGCCGTCTCTACCGTGTCGGTGACGTAGAGTAGGACGTCTGCATCCCCTAATGCCGACTCGGAGAACTCGAGCATGCTCTCCTGCAGCTTGTAGTTGGGGCGCAGTACCCCCGGGGTGTCGCTGTAGACGATCTGCAGCTCGGGGGTATTGACGATGCCATGATACGGTGGCGCGTCGTCTGAGCCTTAGAGGTGATGATGGATACACGCTCGCCGACCAAGAGGTTCATCAGCGTGGACTTCCCTACGTTGGGGTTGCCTACGATATTGACAAAGCCTGAGCGGTGCGTGACTTCTTGCTTATCTTCCATTGTCCGAAGGGTGGAGGGGATAGGAACAAAAGACCTTGCCCGTCCTCTCCGTGCAGGGGAGAGTGGCAGGCAAGGCCTTAGATAGAGGTATATTAGTTCTTAGCGTCGTAAGCCCACTTGACGTAGACTGCGCCCCAAGTGAAGCCAGCACCGAAGGAGGTAAGGATGAGGTTGTCGCCCTTCTTGAGCTTCTTCTCAAACTCCCAGATGCAAAGTGGAATAGTCGCTGAGCTGGTGTTCCCGCGGTACTCGATGTTGATCAATACGCGGTCCAGAGGCACCTGCATCTCGCGTGCTACGGCATCGATGATGCGGAGGTTCGCCTGATGAGGTACGACCCAAGCAACATCCTCATAGGAGAGCCCGTTGCGCTCCATCACGAGGCGGCAGCTGGAAGCCATATTCTTTACGGCCTGCTTGAAGACAGCAGCACCCTCCTGATAGACGTAGTGCTCACGCGCATCTACCGTCTCATGCGATGCAGGACGAGCCGAGCCCCCAGCCTTCATGATGAGATTGTCGCGCCCGGTGCCATCGGTGCGGAAGTAAGCGTCCAGCACCCCTTCGTTCTCCTCAGTAGGCTCAAGAAGGACGCACGCAGCACCATCTCCGAAGAGAGGACACGTAGCGCGGTCGGTGTAGTTCGTGGCGGCGGACATCTTCTCTGCTGCGACGACGAGGATACGCTTATAGCGACCCGAGCGAATGTAGTTAGCACCAGTCTCTAATGCGTAGATGAAGCCAGGGCAAGCAGAGCCCATATCGAAGGTGAGTGCGTTGACACAGCCCGTCTCAAAGGCTACGATCGAAGCCGTCGTAGGGAAGTGGTAGTCGGCCGTGTTCGTGGACAAGATGATCCCATCGATAGAGGCGGGGTCAATGTTGTTACGAGAGAAGAGATCCTTGACGGCCTCGACGCCGAGGAAGGAAGCTCCCTTGGTGGGGTCCTTCAGGATGCGGCGCTCACGGATCCCGACGCGTGTCATGATCCATTCGTCATTGGTGTCGACCATCTTCTCCAGGTCGGCATTGGTCAGCTTATCTTCAGGGAGATACCCTCCGACAGCCGTGATGGCTGCGTTGATGATACTCATAAGTTAGTTGGATATACTAATGTAGATTAATTCATTCGCCTTAGCTTGCGCACGAAATTACAAAAAAAGCCCCAAAGGTGTTCCCTTGGGGCTTTTCGGTGTCGTGACTAAGCGGGGCTATTAAGCCTGCTCGATAGCCAGCTTACCGCGGTAGTAACCGCACTCACCACATACAGTGTGGTAGATGTGCCATGCACCGCAGTTAGCGCACTTAGCGAGCGTAGGCATAGCTGCCTTATCGTGGGTACGGCGCTTAGCTGTACGGGTCTTGGACTGTCTTCTTTTAGGATGTGCCATAAATCTTATTGTTTTGAATTACTAATCTCGCTTGAGTGCTTTGAGTGCTGCCCAGCGCTCATCAATTCCCTCTTCATCAAGGGTGGGGGCTGGACCTTCGGCTTCGTCATGCACCTCGTCGGTAGCGACGCGGGCATAGGCCGACATCATTTCCTCATTGCATTCGCCCTCGAAGTGCATCCGCTGTAGGGGTAGACTCAGGATGATGTCCTCGTAGAGGAGCCATTCTAAGTCAAGCACTCCATCTTGCTCGGAGACGACGATGATCTCATCCTTCTCCTCCAGGGCTTCACTGCCGAACTTCACGATCAGCTCGCGCTCGGACTCTACATCTATATCTACAGGGTCAAGGCAACGGTCGCAGTCGACCACCACATAGCCCTCATAGTAGAGCTCCAAGCTGAAGACGTCCCCTGTGCGACGCAGTCGTAGGTCTACATCGACCTCACCGCCGTGTACGCTCCCGTCCGATAGACGCTCGAAGTACTTGTCTTCGAGGAGCCAAGTGTACTCGTGATCACCCTCCGGGAGGCTCCGTAGATTGATCTTGTACTGGTCGGTATGCATAGGGGCTCTTATACTTATGCGTAAAAATCTGCGCAAAGATACACAAAAGCCCCCATTCATCCAATTAGAAGAGACGATCCATCCGCCATCGTGGTGGGAGCCTTCTTGGAACTGTGGTCTATGGTAGGAGGCCAGCGGCACGCCCTGCGGTGATGGTCTCGCGGAGACCAGCTTCGAGGTCGGTGCTGGGGGTGAAGCCTAAGGCGAAGAGGGGAGAGGGGTCACAACGCCAGTTGCGCTGGGCTAAGATGGGATATTTATCCTGATTGAGCGGGGTCGTCTGCCCCGTGAGTCTGGCGCGGAGCGAGCCGACAAGGCAGGTCAAGTGTACCAGTAGAAGCGGGATGCGCAGGTGCAAGACGTGCTTGCGCCCTAAGAGACGCTGAGCCAACTGGGCAAACTCCTTGTCGGTGTACGTATCTCCATCAGCTACGATGTACCGCTCTCCTCGGGCACGCTCTTCGTGGAGGACGAAGAGGGCGGCGCGTGCCACGTCTCCACCATAGACGAAGGTCAGATACTGCTTTCGAAGACCCGCCATAGCATTGATACCTCGGGCGATGCTTTGTAGAGCGATGAGGTAATCCTTGTCGCCTGGGCCATAGACCCCAGTAGGTAGGAGGATGGTGAAGGGCAGACCTGATTGCTCGGTATAGTGCTCGGCTAAGCACTTACTGCGCCCATATCGGGTATTAGGTTTCTGGGGTAACTCAGCGTGAAGGGGCTGACTGCTGGGAGCGGTATCCCCGTAGCTACTGAGACTACTCATCAGGACGAAGCGGCGAGGTGGCTGAGGGAGGCGAGCCAGTGCGCTAAGGAGTCGGCGTGTGTGCTCGGCGTTGACTTCTGCGAACTCCTCCACGTGCGCGGTCTTCGTGATGCCTGCATTGTGGATGACGTAGTCCCACAATGGGGCGTCTTCCCCTCGAGGCGGGACGGTACTCAGGGCGGAGAAGAGTTGCTCTTCATCGTAGTAATCGACCTCAAGTAGCTGGACGCCTTGAGCTGTCAAGCGGGTTTTATCGCTGTCCTTACGTACGGCAGCCCATACTTCGAAGCCTGCTTCAAGGGCTTGGCGAACAAGGTGGCTTCCGATGAAGCCCGAGGCTCCGGTGATGAGTAGACGCTCCATAGACTACGTGCCAATCGGGTGAGGAGGTTAGAAGACAGAGAAGTGCACGTAGCGCTTCGGGTTCTCCTGAAGGTCGTGCATCAGGCGGTCGGCTGTCCCCACGAGGCTATCCAAGCGATGATAGAGGGAGGGGTCGTTGAGCAGTAGGCCGGCGGTGTTGTCTCGCGAGCGGAGCTGCTGGCTGACCTGCTGGAGCTGTGCGGTCGTTTGCTGGAGGTTGAGGACGAGCGAGTCGAGGCGCATCGAGGCGATTTGCCCTGAGAAAGATGCGAGGTTTGAGCTCATCACCCCCACATTATTAAGGATAGGTGGGAGGGTGTGGCTGGCCTTGTTCAGCCCAGCCATCATTGCATTAAGTTGCTGTGACGAGGAATTGAGCCCATAGAGCGCACTGTCGATGCTCTTATCATTGAGCAGGACGTTGAGGCGCTCGAGGGTGCTGGCGATGGTGGGCATCATCCCTGCGATGGCGGGGAGGATCTTATCCGAGAC
>CAKMOP010000013.1 GCA_927910985.1 uncultured Porphyromonas sp.
GTCGGACTGCTTAGCACGAGCAGCAGAGTCGAGGCTCAGAGCCTTCTTGAAGCCAGCCATGAAGACCGCCTTCTTGAGCGTAGAGTCATCCTTGAAGCGCATAGCAGCCTGCACACCCTGCATCTGACCGACATAGTACCAGAGCTTGGTCGTGTCGCTATTGAAGCCTTCTTCGAAGCCCTTGAAGAAGAGGGCTGAATCGACCTTCTCTCCCTGAGCCTTCGCATTCTGAATAGCGTTCGACAGCTCAGTAGCGTTGCCGAAACCGACAGCGTAGGATACGCTATCAGAAGCATCCTTGAGGTTAGCGCCTCCCTTAGAGCAGGAGAAAACGCCCAGAGCCATGGCTGAAGCAGCCAGGAGCATCGTGATCTTTTTCATCGTTAGTTTGATAGATAGTTGGATTGATATTCTGTTGTTATTTCTTTCGCTTGGTAGCCTTACGAGGCTTCACCGCCTTGCTCTTGACTGGGGTGGCAGCCTCCGAGAGCTGTTCGTCTGCAGAGACAGGCTCCTTATACGGGCGCACATCCAGCAGCTCTACTTCGAAGAAGAGGGGCGAGCCACCAGGAATGACACCCGAGACACCACGCTCTCCATAGGCTAAAGCGGGAGGAATGAGGAACTCATACTTCGAGCCCTTGGTCATCAGGCAAATACCTTCCGTCCACCCTGGGATAACTTGCGACAGAGGGAAGACCGCTGGCTCACCACGCTTGTAGGAGCTATCGAACTCCGTCCCCGAAGGTAGCGTCCCCTTGTACTGAACGACTACAGTATCCTGCGCTGTAGGACGAACTCCCTGTGCGCCACGAAGGACGCGGTATTGCAGCCCCGACTCGGTGACCTTAACGCCGTCCTTTTTCTTATTTGCAGCAAGAAGCGAATCAGTAGAAGCTGCTACTTGACGCAGCTCGGCTTGCTTCAGCCCTGCGGCATACTTCTCAAAGATCTCCTTAGCCGCAGATGCAGAGATTTTAGTCGTACGTCCGAGGAGGACATCCCCGAAAGCAGCGAGGATCTGCTGACGCTGCAGCGTATCTCCAGGCATACGAGAGAGGACATCGGAGAAGGCCTGTCCGTTGAGGACACCGAAGGAGTAGGCTACACTATCCTGTAGGCTCGTGAGCGTAGCCCCCTTCTGCTGGCTCAGCTTGGGTGAGCAAGCAGTAGCAGCCAGAAGCAGACCTGCCGACAGGGCGAGGTATTTAGTCAGTTGCTTCATCCCTTACTTACCGACGATAGCGATGAGCTCAATGATGAAGATAAGCGTGCTCCCTGGCTGAATCATCTCACCAGCACCACGATCGCCGTAGGCCAAATCCGAAGGGATGGTTACCTTCCACTTCGAGCCCACGGGCATCAGCTGAAGGATTTCCGTCCAGCCCTTGATGACGCCTTGGAGGGGGAACTTCGCCGTCTGACCACGATCCATCGAGCTGTCGAAGACCTGACCATTGATGAGCGTACCGTGGTAGTGGCATTCGACCGTATCGGTCAGAGCAGGCTTTTCGCCCTCACCCATCTTAATGACCTCGTACTGAAGTCCGCTGGGCAGGGTGACAACACCCGTCTTGTGGCCATTGATCTTGAGGAATTCTTCGCCGGCCTCCTTATTCTGCTGGACAGCCTTGCGACGCACTTCCTGGAAATAATCATTGATGACGACCTTGGCTTCATCGTAGCTCATCTGAGGCTCGGAGCCTTCGAGGACGTCACGTACTCCCGAGAGGAAGTCGTCCAAATTGATTTCATCAAAGCCCGAAGCACGGAAGTTCTGCCCGATACTCAGCCCGAGGGCATAGCTTACTTTATTCATTGTACTTAATAATGTTGTCTGTGATGTGGGGAGTGCATCTCGTAGCGAGATACAAATGCATATCAGAGGACAAAGTTAGTCATTTTTGTATGGTTGCAAAGCAGGTAGAGAGCTGGAGGAAGCGAGGGGATGAAGCAAGCTCTACGGCAGTCTCCAGTACCAGGTCATACGGCACGCCCTCAAGCGACTACACGGGGAGGGCAAATCAACCTGTATAGGTCACTGCTCGGACCAATATAGGTTCCCCTATGTGACCTATACTGCTTCGCGCTTCAACCTATATTGGTCAACCCATCGACCAATATAGTCGCCGTACCTCCCTATATTTCCTCTCTACCCCGCCCTATACAGAAGCACTTCGGCCCCGCCACATATCTACCGCTCTATGGCGTAGTATGTGGCGGGACCGAAGGCTATATCGGGGAGTATTTACCCAAGGGAGTCGGGCTACATCAGCGCCGTGATGGCAGCAGCCAAACCGAAGACAATACCGGGAGCGTTAGCGACTACGATGGGCCAGTCGCGCTTAGGCTGCTGGAGCAGACCGTAGAAGACCCAGAGGGTACAGTTAATCGCTGCGACGAGGGGCTGGATCCAGTCCCCCTTTTGACCATTGAGGTTACCCTGGATCGTGCTGATATACGAGACATACATGAGGATAGCCGTCACCGAAGCGACGGTACCCAGGATGGTGAGGAACTTAGTCTTTGACATATACATCTTAGGATGAATGAATACAATATTATCGGGGCAAATCTATAAAAATCAATAAAAAACTCACCCCACCCGCTCAGCTAAGCTGCTTTTCCTGCAAGATCATCTACCACGATAGGCCACAAAGAGCAGGGGCTACACCATACAGCTCACGCTGCCGGCATAGCCCCTGAGGAAGATCCTCGCCCCTAAAGAAGCGGGATTATACTCGGTAATACTTACTTCTTAGCCAGATCGTACTGAGCAGCGAGCTCACCGGTGGGGAGCTGCTTGGTCTGCTGGTCGAGCAGCGTGATCTTGCCTTCAGCTACCTTGTAGTAGGTTTCGAGGTTCGACGAAGGCGTGATGAGCGTCAGGAGACCATCAGCATCGAGCTTGTAGGTACCATTCTCATCAATAGCTTCTGCGCCAGCCTTAGAGAACTCTTCGTGCTTGCTATACGTGCCATCAGCGTTGAGGACAATCGTAGTCTTCACTGAGCCGTCAGCACCTGGGATCGTACCTTCGTACGTACCGAGTACAGCGTCGTTAGCGACCGTAGCCGTAGAGTCTACTACTGCAGCTACAGAGTCCTGATTCAGGCTATCGTTCTGAGAAGCCTCCGTGTTACCTTGGCAAGAGGCCAGAGCCATTGCCAGCACTGCGAATGAAACAAATACTTTCTTCATAATCGTACTATGTGTGTTGGTTGGAACGAGCCCCAGTCAGTGGCATACCGACTTAGGAGGAGCTCGAACTCGCTACAAACGTACAAAAAAATTGCATTGCAATGTACAACAGCGCTGAATTACTCCTCAGAAAGGGCA
>CAKMOP010000014.1 GCA_927910985.1 uncultured Porphyromonas sp.
GTATTTGTCGCATCCACATTGCTCACCGCTACGGAGGGAGTTAAAATCATCCACAAGGATTAAGTATTTTGTTTCTTTGTAAAGTTTTTGTTTGTAGCAATTAATCCATGTTGTGTGCGGGAATTCCTACCTTTATAGCACCTTTTATCGCTAACAAGATACAAGCCTATGAAACGAATGAAGACTGTTTGCAGCGTGCTCCTTGTGGGTCTTTCGCTGCCAGGACTCGCCCTGGAGAATGCCTCTGCCAAGACGGTTGAGACCGCTATGGCACAGAGCCAAGATCGTCACGGTGCCCTCACGGGTGTCGTGCGTGACTCGAAAGGTGAGCCCATCATCGGTGCCTCGATCTTGGTCAAAGGCCAAGGAAAGGGTAAGGGGACACTCACCGACCCCAAGGGACACTTCTCTATGAGTGGAGTCAAGTCCGGCTCCGACATCGTCATCTCCTGTATCGGATACAAGAGCCAGACCGTACGCTGGACGGGTGCCGCTCTGACCGTCACCCTCGAAGACTGAGATGACGCAGCTCAGTGGTGTCGTCGTCACCGCCCTCGGTATTCGACGTGAGAAGAAAGCCCTCGGCTACGCCATGCAAGAGGTCAAGGGTGACCAGCTGATGGCCGTACGTGAGCCCAACATCACCAACGCCCTCTCGGGTAAGGTATCCGGTATCCAGATCATCAAGGGCTCGAGCAGCCCAGGTTCTTCTTCGAAGATCGTCCTGCGTGGTAGTAGCTCCCTCTCGGGAAGCAACCAGCCCCTGATTGTCGTCGACGGTGTGCCTATGGACAACACAACCGGCTCATCCAACAACGACTTCTGGAATCCTGAGGCGGATATGGGTAACGGTCTCTCCGATATCAATGCCGAAGATATCGAAAGTATGACCGTGCTCAAGGGGGCTTCTGCAGCTGCTCTCTACGGCTCTCGTGCTGGTAACGGGGTCATCCAAATCATCACCAAGAGCGGTCGTAAGAACAACGGCCTCGGCGTCACGATCTCCTCTTCGGTAGGGATTGAACGCCTCTTTATGGCACCTAAGCTCCAGAGCCAGTTCGGTCAAGGTACGGAAGGGGCTTATAAGAACGATGCTTCCACCAGCTGGGGTCCTCGCATCGAAGGTCAAGAGTACACGAAGTGGGACGGCACGAAGGTCAAGATGAGTGCCTATGACAACGTAGGTAACTACTTCCACTCGGGCATTGACCTGACGGAGAATATCGCCTTCTCTCAGATGTATGACCGCACGTCTATCTACTCGTCTCTGACGCGTACCGACAATAAGAGCCACATCCCTGGTGCTTCGCTCGGACGTACGAATATGACGCTGCGTGCCACGACGAAGTTCGGCCCAGACAACCGCTGGAGCACCGATACGAAGGTGCAGTACATCCGCTCCTTCGTACAGAATCGTCCGCTGAATGGCTCGAATGCTTCGAACGCCTTCTATACTATGTACTCCCTCCCTCGCAGTATGGACATCCGCGACTTCGCCGATGCACGTACGCCACAGGGTGCTATGCGCTGGTACGGGGCAGGCAATCAGACCAACCCCTACTGGGCAAGCAAGTACAACCTTAATAACGATACGCGTGACCGCTTCCTCATCAGCGCAGCACTGAAGTACAAGATCACCGACTGGCTCAACGCTGAGCTGCGTGTGGGCTCTGACCAGTACTCTACGCGCATCGAGCGTAAGACCTATGCTGGCTCGCCTATCGTAGGTGGCGGCGGTAAGTATGAGACGGAGCAAATCAAGTTCTACGAAAACAACTACAGCTTCCTCTTATCGGCACAGCGTGACCACCTCTGGGGTAAGCTCGGTGCTTCGGGCTCCTTCGGGGGTAACCTTATGGAGCGCAAGCATAGCGGACTGCGTGCCGCAGCACGTCAGCTCATCGTGCCTAACCTCTTCTCGCTGAACAACGGTACCGATAAGCCCGACAATACCGAGACGTACAGCCACAAGAAAATCAACTCGCTCTACGGTACGGCACAGCTGAACTGGGACGGCTACTTCTTCATCGATGGTACGCTGCGTAACGACTGGTCCTCTTCGCTGGCCAAGGCTAATCGCTCCTTCCTCTATCCTTCGCTGAGCTCTTCGCTGGTCATCACCGATATGCTTCGTAAGCTGGATGTGACGGCTCCTCAGTGGCTCACCTTCGCGAAGCTACGTGCTTCGGCTGCGCAGGTAGGTAACGACCTTGAGCCTTATCAGCTCTACAGCAGCTACCGCATCGAAAAGGATCCGCTCGTGGTACGATGGCTAATGTCGACAACACGCTCTACAGTGACAAGGTACGTAGCGAGCTCATCAAGTCCTATGAATTAGGGCTGGAAATGCGCTTCTTCGATAGCCGCTTCGGTATTGACTTCGCTTGGTATCGCTCGAATGCTACGAACCAGCTCATCCGCCTCGGGATGGACCCTTCCAGTGGCTACGAAGCTAAGATGATCAATGCTGGTAATATCCAGAACCAAGGGATTGAGCTGATGCTGACGGCTGATATCTTCCGTGGTGATGCCTTCAAGTGGAATACGCAGCTCAACCTTTCGCACAACGAAAACCGCATCATCAAGCTCTATGATGGTGGTGGGGTAGAGTCGCCCGTGACCGAATACAACCTCGGTACGTATGACAACCTCAAGATTCTCGCTCGCGAAGGCGGTAAGTACGGTGAAATCTGGGGTACGAGCTACAAGCGTGTAGAAGATAAGTCCAGCGAGCTCTACGGTAAGATCATCACCGATGAAAAGGGTCTTCCCTTGGCTGGTGGTGAGAAGAAGCTCGGAGACCAGCAGCCTGACCTCCTGGTCGGTCTGACCAATAGCTTCTCCTTCGCAGGCTTCGACCTGAGCTTCCTCCTCGATGGTCGCTTCGGTGGTAAGATGTTCTCCGGTACGAACCACGCTCTGCAGGCTGTCGGTGCTGCTGCTAATACAGTGGTCAATGGTCGTCGTGATAAGTTCGTCGTTGACGGAGCGATTGAGAAGGTCGTAGATGGCAAGAAGGTCTACACGAAGAACACGGTCGAAGTAAGCCCACAGGACTACTGGAGTGCGCTCTCTGGCCGTGGTGGTAACCTCGGTATCAACGAAGCAAACATCTTCGATGCTACCAGCCTGCGCCTGCGCAACATCGCTCTGAGCTATACGCTCCCCAAGAGCCTGCTGAAGAACACGCCTATCACGAAGGCTAAGCTCGGCTTCTCCTGCAACAATGTATGGATGATCAAGAGCTATATGAATGGAGTAGACCCCGAGTCGGTCTTCGCTACGGGCTCTAACGCTACGGGGTATGAGTTCGCATCGTCTCCCACGACACGCTCCTTCCTCTTCAATGTTACCCTCGGTTTTTAGTCCTATACAGCCCTATAGATTATGAACAATAAGACGAAAATCCTCCTGTGCTGTCTCACGGCTGTAGCTTCCCTCGGTATGAGTGCTTGCCGTGATTTTGATGAGGTGAATACCAATCCCACGGCTGCTTCGCAGGAGCAAGTCCTCCCCGAGTATCTGATCAACCGCGCCATCATCGCAGCGCAGCAGAACCCCCATATCGCTGAGCGTGCCTTCGTCCTCTACTGGAAGACGGCTGGGCATCAGCATCGTAGCGGCGGACTCTCTTTAGGTGGCTTCAGTGATGGCTGGAGCTCCGACTACTATGGTCGTATGTCCACTGAGTCGCTCAAGCCGCTCTATGCAGCTATCTCGCTCATCGAGCAGCGTGTCAAGGCTGGTTCGGCTCGCGCCTACGATAATGACCTGCTTCAGGTAGCACGTATCTGGCGTGCCTATATGCTCTCCGAGCTGTGTGACAACTTCGGCGTCGTCGCTATCAATGGGTATGATGGGGCTAATCCCACCTACGTAGGTGCTAAGGAGGCTTATACCTTTATGCTCAAGGAGCTCAAGGAAGCCGCTGCCTCTTTATCCAAGGAGAAGGTAAGCCTACCTAACGAAGTCAAAGACCTGGATAGAGCTTATGGCTACGACGCAGCTAAGTGGCGTGCTTATGCCAACTCGCTACGTATGCGCTTAGCGATGCGCCTCTCCGAAGTCGATGAAGCTACGGCTAAGGCGAACTTCGAAGAAGCTGCCGCCGCTGGAGGTATCTTGACTGCTGATGCTCGCTTCGCCGTGCGGGAGAAGGATGGTTGGGATGACCTGACTGGCGTAATGAGCCGTCAGTGGAATCACCAGTGGATCTCTTCGACCTACAATAACCTGGTCCTCGGACTCGGTGGCGTAGAGTCGAAGAAGCAGCTCACGGATGCTCGCTATGCTGAGCATATCAAGGACGCTGATTACCTCGGTGTACGCTACGATAAGCACTTCCCACTGAAGACGACTGACCCTTCGGCTGGCTTCTATATGGATGGTCTTCCTGGCACCATCGACCCACGTGCTTACAAGACCTTCATCATCACGGGCGATACGGAGAATCCTGAGTTCAGCTTCTATCCTACGTGGAATAAGAGCGCTACGACGACGGAGTACAAGCTCAAGCAGGCTGATGATAAGGATAAGGACTTCAAGACCATCGAGACACGCTACACGTGGAATGCGTGGGTCAATGGAGCTTGGGGTGACCTCTATGCGATTAACGACTTGCTGCAGGTCGGCACGATGCCTCGCTTAGCCAATAAGTACCGCAACAGCACCAGTAAGCGTATCTTCTTCGCCGAATGGGAGACATACTTCCTCATCGCCGAAGCTGATGTGCGTGGCTGGAAGGTGCCTATGTCGGGTAAGGAAGCCTATGAGAAGGGTATCCGTGCGAGCTTCGCCTACCAGGGTGCAGGCTTCGTCGATGACTACCTTACCTCGAAGAGCTACAACCGTGTAGGTACCTCTGTAGCGTGGGATCATACAGAAGAGCCCGCAGCTACCGTGACGATGAAGTGTAAGAATGGCTATACGGACAAGATGGAGGACTACACCTACCACTATCCCGATAAGAATAGCCGCCTCTACAAGAAGGCTATGAACGACCACCTGACGAAGATCATCACGCAGAAGTTCATAGCTAACACGCCTTGGCTGCCCTTAGAGACGTGGAATGACCACCGCCGTTTAGGTCTGCCCTTCTTCGAAACGCCTGCCGTAGAGAAGTCGCTGGACAATATGCCTCAGCTGACAGCCTCGAGCTATTCTACCGTGGCTATCGACTACTATCCACAGCGTCTACCTCTGCCCAGCAGCATCGAGAGCGGCAACAAGCCCGGCTACGAATCTGCGCTTAAGGTACTCGGTGGTGCTGACAAGGATAAGGTCTTCACGCCGCTCTACTGGGCTAAGAAGAAGTAGCGGCAGCACTTCTTCCTCTCCCATATAAGGCAAAGCGCCTCCCGCCTATTCAGGCGGGAGGCGCTTTGCTTTGTGGAGGCTATTGAATAGGCTCGGGTTGTGAGCATATTCTACGGCAAAGACCTATTCTCAAGAGGCGCTTAGTTATTTATTTGCTGGGTTTCTGGAGTTAGAAGAGAGGGAGATGAAAGCCACGACTATCATCTCTATGATATAGATAGTCCATAGAGTATCCCACGGTTCACCCCAGATATAGTCTGAGGCTTTGTCAAAGCTCCAGGGCTGTCCGCTATACAGGTAAGTTACGATCCCATAAAGGATATAGAGGATATAGGCTACAACGGTAGCTATCCAAAAGAAGCGCATGTAGTGCACTATCTTATAGAAGAGTGCCATAGCAGTAGGCTGTTGTTAGATACGGTAAAGAGTCGTCTCCTTAACCAGAGGTAGAGGAGGCAGGCTTAACTTCAGGGCAAAGTTAATTTTTTCTTCGCAAAATCTAAGCCTTCCTGCTCCGTATGACAAAGCTCTTCCCTCGGCTATGCTACGGCAGGAGGAGGGAGCTGTCACCGTAGCTGAGGAAGCGGAAGCCGTGCGTCAGTGCCCAATCATAGACACGATGCCAGTCGTCCCCGATGAGGGCTGCGATGAGCAAGAGGAGCGTGCTGTGCGGCTGGTGGAAGTTCGTCACCATCCCACGGATGAGGCGATAGCGGTAGCTGGGCGCAATGATGATGCTCGTGGGGAAGACCAGATGTTCTTCTCCCTGCGCCTCCAGGTAGCTAAGGAGCGTGTCGAGGGCTTCGGTGGGCGTCAGCTCTTCCTCGGGAGCCTCTTCGTAGGGCAACCACTGCTCTACGTGCAGGGCATTCATCGGCGTGTCGGGATGACGGCGCAGCGTGATGGCTAAGTGATAGAGGCTCTCCAGCGTGCGTACGCTCGTCGTCCCTACGGCGATGATTTCACCGACGTGCTTCCTTAGAGATAGGAGGGTGGTGCGGCTCACGCTGATGAGCTCGGCGTGCATCTCGTGCTCGCCGATATGGTCGGCCTTGACCGGGCGGAAGGTACCTGCTCCGACGTGCAGCGTCACATCCAAGACGTCCGTCCCCTGAGCGCGTAGGCTCGTCAAAGACGGCAGGGGTGAAGTGCAAGCCTGCCGTAGGAGCCGCTACAGAGCCTTCTGTCGCAGCGTAGACGGTCTGATAGGTCGTGAGGTCTTGCTCCTCCGTCTCACGCCCGAGATAGGGCGGTATGGGAAGGATACCCATCAGCTCTAAGAGTTCGCCGAAGGTATAGGCATCGTTATCCCAAGAGAAGTGGATGACGCCTTCTTCGCCCCGTGTAGCCGTCAGGGTCACTTCGCCTTGCCCCTCACGATAGAGGAGGCGGGTCAGGCTCGTACCTTCCTTGAAGCGCTTGGCGTTGCCTATGAGGCAGTGCCACGAGCAGTGATGTCGCTCGCCTAAGGACAGCTCATAGGAGGAGGGAGCGGCTGGGTCGAGGCAGAAAATCTCGATGCGTGCACCTGACTCCTTGTGGAAGAGCAGACGGGCACGGATGACCTTGGAATTGTTGCGCACGAGCACTGCGCCCTCAGGAAGGAGGCGAGGGAGGTCACGGAAGGTAAATTCCTCGATGTCCCCTCCTTGGTAACGGAGCAATTTGGAGCTGCTGCGGTCGGGCAGGGGATATTTGGCGATACGCTCGTCGGGCAGGGGGTAGTCGTAGTCGGCTATCTGGATGTCTTGGGGTCGGATGCTCATTGGTCTGCTTGTGGAAAATAGCCCGCTGAGGGCGCAACAAAAGTACGGAAAAGTGCCCCAAGTGGCTTTGCTTCCTGCGCTCTTACGGCTCTTAGGTAAGCTTAGTAAGGGCTTTGCTCTCGGGAGAATAGAGTGACTCAGGCTGGAGGTAGGTACGATGAACAGCTATTCGTCAGCACGATGCACCTATATGGGTCTGTGGGTCGAGCAATATAGGTTCGTGCGCAAAGCAATATTGCTCGGAGTGCGGAGCTATATTGGTGGGAAGGTGAAGCAATATAGCTTCGTCGCCCCTCTGCGTGTGCAAGTCGCTACCGAGGGGCGAGAAAGGGCAGAGAGTGCAAGGGAAGGAACTTAGGAGATTTGGCTCCAGGAGGGTCGCTCGTAGTAGATTTCGTGGAGACGGCGGCGAAGGATGTCGTTCTTCGGAAGCTGGAGGTCGGGGTCTTCGCTGAGGATTTCTTCCGCCAGCGTACGGGTATATTGCACCATAGCCCCATCGAGGGCAGGATTGGCAATGCGCAGGCTGAGCTGCTGACCACTCTGACGCGTACCATCGATTTCCCCAAAGCCACGTAGACGCATATCCTCTTCGGCGATGACGAAGCCGTCATTGGTCTCGACCATAATAGCGATGCGGCGCTTGGCATCTTCGCCCAATTCGCGCCCTGTGACCAGGATGCAGTAGCTCTGACTGGCACCACGCCCTACACGGCCACGGAGCTGATGCAGCTGCGCCAGCCCGAAGCGGTTCGCCCCTTCGATGACCATCACCGAGGCGTTGGGGACGTTCACACCGACCTCGATGACGGTGGTGGCTAAGAGTATCTGCGCCTCGCCGGAGATGAAGCTGCGCATCGCTTCGTCCTTCTCTTCGGGCTTCATCTTGCCGTGGACACGGACGAGGCGGCGGTGAGCGAAGTGACTACTGTAGCGGCGGAAACCTTCGTCTAATGTGCGCATTGACTCCTCTTCACTCTCCTCAATCATCGGGAAGACCACATAGGCTTGGCGACCCAACTGCAGCTGCTGCTCGAGGAACTGATAGACCCGATACATCTCGCTCTCGCTCTGGTGGTAGGTCTCGATGGGCTTACGCCCTGGGGGAAGCTCGTCAATGATGGAGATATCCAGGTCACCGTAGAGCGTCATCGCCAGCGTGCGCGGTATAGGTGTGGCACTCATGATGAGGATGTGGGGATGGATTTGCTCGCCCTTCTGCCACAGCCCCGACCGCTGAACAACCCCAAAGCGGTGCTGCTCGTCGATGACCGCCAGACCTAAGTGAGCAAACTGCACCGTGGGCTCTAAGAGGGCGTGCGTGCCGACAATGATGCGTAGCTCGCCTGTGCTGAGGGCGTGGAGCAGGCGTGTGCGCTCCTTCTTCTTCGTGCTGCCGATGAGTAGCCCCACCTCGATGCCCAGTGGTGCAAGGTATTCGCTCAGCGAAGCATAGTGCTGGCGTGCGAGAATTTCTGTGGGTGCCATCAGGCATGCTTGATGGCCGTTGTCCAGGCTTAGGAGCATCGAGAAGAGGGCGACGAGCGTCTTCCCACTCCCTACATCCCCCTGGATGAGTCGGTTCATCTGACGGCCACTGACCACATCGGTCTGGATTTCACGGATGACGCGCTTCTGCGCCTCGGTCAGGTCGAAGGGGAGGCTGCCGTAGAGCCCACGCACGCTCTCGCCGACACGGGGCAGGAGCAGGCCTGGAGAAGCTGCCTTGCGGTCACGCTTCATCCCGAGGAGACGGAGCTGGATGAAGAAGAGTTCGTCGAACTTGAGCCGTCTACGTGCCGCCTCCAGCCCCTCCTTCGTCACGGGGAAGTGTATCTGCTCAATGGCTTCGGCATAGGACATCAGGCGCGCACGCTCGATAATCTCTGGGGTGAGGGTCTCGGTGATGTGGGGGACGCACGCCTCCTTGAGGACGTAGAGGAGCTGGCGCATCTGACGGCTGTTGAGCCCTGCACGCGTGAGCTTCTCGGTGAGGGGATAGACGGGCATCAGCCCACCGCTGACCTGCGCGGCCTTCGCCTCCTCGTCGATTTCGGGGTGGCTGATGCTGTACGCTCCATTGAAGTAGACGGGCTTGCCGAAGACTAAGTACGATTGCCCGGGGATATACCGCTGGCGGATGTAGGGCAAGGAGCGGAACCAGATTAGCTCAATCGTGCCCGTCCCATCGGTGAAGTACGCTACCAGCCGCTTCTTGCGCCCTTCGCCCACTTCCTTGAAGTCACGGATGTAGCCGTGGAGCTCCACGTGCGGCATCTCGCCCCGTAGCTCGCGTATCTGATAGATGCGTGAGCGGTCGACGTACTTCGTGGGGAAGTAATGCAGGAGGTCAAGGTAGGTATATAGGTCAAGTTCCTCGGCCAGCACTTTGGCTTTCCGTGGTCCGATACCTGGGAGGTAGGTCAGCGGGGTGAGGAGGAAGTCTTGAGCCATAGGGGAAGCTATCGCAGGGAGGTCTTAGTCAAGGAGCAAATCCGCCAAGAGCAGGTCGCGCGGTGTGGTGAGCTTGATATTCGTCTCCTCGCCTTCGACCAAGGTAATTGCCCCTAAGTGCGCTGCCTCGTAGACGGAAGCGTCATCGGTGAACAGCGGACTGAAGGGCTGCTCGTAGGCGCGATGAAGCCTGCTGAGGTCAAAGGTCTGTGGGGTCTGTACGGCACGGTAGCGTGCACGCTCGACGGCTTCGCTCGCTCCCTCTTCTCCGAGGAGACGGAGGCTGTCGGTCACGGGACAAGCAGGCAGGGCTGCGCCACTCGTCTCTGCGACCTCGAAGGTGCGGCGAATGAGCGCACGCGATACCAAGGGACGCACCCCGTCGTGAATAGCTACCAGTCCCTGCTCAGGGAGCTTACTCAGCCCTGAGCGTACCGACTCAAAGCGGGTCGCTCCGCCATCGGCGATGCGGTGGGGGAGGGTGAACTGATGCTGGGTGCAGAGCTCCTGCCACAGTCCTTGCTGGTCGGCTGGCAGGACGAGGATGAGCTCCTCAACCTCGGGGGCGAACTGACGCAGCGTGTGCATCAAGACCGGCTCTCCTCGGAGGGGAAGGAACTGCTTCGGTAGCTCCGCCCCCATACGTAGCCCACGCCCTCCAGCCACGATGACGGCATAGCGGTGCGGTGCCATTAGCCTTCGACTTGGGGGTCTTCGCTGAGCTGCGCCATCAGGCTGGTGAGCTGCTTGTCCGCCTGGGTGAGCTTCTCACGGCAGTGCTTCGAGAGCTCGACAGCCTCCTTCACGAGGTCGGTGAGTTCGTCCACGTCGGGGTTTTCGCCCTCGATACGGCGAACGATTTCATCCAGACGGCTGGCGGCTGCCTTGTAGGTCAAGTCTTTTTTCATCGTAGAGTCTGTAATAGAGTGTGAGCTACTACGGGAGTAGCCTATGGGCTTCCCTTAGCGCGCCGTGTGCAGCTTGCGCCGTGCATCGATGCCGAGGAAGATGAAAAGCAGGAACGTGAAGCCCCACAGCGAGGAGCCTCCGTAGCTGAAGAAGGGTAGTGGGATGCCGATGACCGGAACCAAGCCCAAGACCATCCCCACATTGATGAAGAGGTGGAAGAGGAAAGTCGATGCCACGCAATAGCCATAGACCCGCCCGAAGCGCGTCGCCTGCCGCTCGGCAAGAGCGACGATGCGCAGGATGAAGATGGCATAGGCTACGAGCAGGGCGGTCGAACCGATGAAGCCCGACTCTTCGCCCACGGTGCAGAAGATGAAGTCCGTCTCCTGCTCGGGGACGTAATTGAGCTTCGTCTGCGTCCCCTTGAGGAAGCCTTTGCCCGTGAAGCCTCCCGAGCCAATGGCTATCTTCGACTGGTCGACGTTATAGCCCTTCCCCTTGAGGTCGCTCTCGATGCCGAGGGCAATCTTGATGCGTACCTGCTGATGTGGCTGGAGGATGTCGTTGAAGACGTAGTTCACCGAGTAGAAGAAGCCCAGCGACCCCAGGGCAAAGAGTGCCATCAAGAGGTAGCGCAGGAGGTAGTCACGTAGGGCGAGGTAGAAGAGCAGCCCAGTGGCGATGACCACCAGCGCAAAGGCAAGGTAAGCGAGGTTGAAGGCGACGAAGAAGTTCACCACCCCAGCGATGAGGTAGACCCCGAGAATTGCCCCAGCTGCGTAGATGAGATACCGCCAGCGATTGCGCCAGTCGGGGGTGTAGACGGCATAGAGGGTCGCCACGCAGACGAGGATAGCGTTGGAGACGAAGAAGAGGTCGGCATCCGTAGCACTCCACCACAGCGTATCCTCCAGTACGAGTGCCCCGATGAAGTACACCGCTGCCGAGGTGCTCAGCCCCATAAAGAGCCCCGAGAAGCCCTCACGGAAGAGGGCAAGGAAGAACACCAAGAAGACCAGCGCCGAGCCTGTCTCCTGCTGCAGCAGGATGAGCCCAATGGGGAAGAAGATGATGGCGAAAATCTTCAGGTAGCTGCGTATGGACTCAATCTTGAAGTCGTATTGATTGCACAGCCACGCTAAGGTCAGAGCGGTAGCGACCTTGGCGAACTCCGCCGGCTGCAGGCGTACCGGCCCTAAGACGAGCCACGAGCGTGAGCCCTTGATGTCCGGTGCGATGACGATGGTCACCATCAAGAGGAGCATCATCGCCCCATAGAAGAGCGGCGCCCCCACCTCGTAGATGTCGGTATCCAGCGAGAGGACAGCGAAGCCGATGACCAGTCCGAGACCAATCCACAGGAGCTGCATCATCGGACGCCCCCCCAGGACTCAGCAGGGCCTCCGTCTCGAAGTTGTATGACGCTCCGCAGATAGAGAGCCATCCGAAGAAGACCAGGATGAGGTACATCACGATTGTCACCCAGTCGATGGACTTATAGAGCGGCTGTGAAGAAAGCTGTCGCATAGGTGATAAGCTGAGGGCTATAGGTCATTGATGTAGGAGATGCTGCGGTGCTCCATCGAGGAAGCTACGGCTTCGCCCGCACCCGAGAGCTTGCCATCACGGAGGTAATACTCCATCATCACACGGCCGATGGGTACGCCGAAGTGTGCCCCGAAGCCACCGTTCTCGACATAGACAGCCACGGCAATGCGTGGCTTGGAGCGTGGAGCAAAGCCGATGAAGGCGGAGTGGTCCTTACCGTGGGGGTTCTCAGCCGTACCCGTCTTACCGCATACCTCTATCTGTCCGGGGGCGAAGTTCGCGGCACGGCACGTACCTCCCGTGACTGCGCTCGCCATACCAGCGATGATGTATTCCCAGTTCTGTCGGGAGATGCCTGAGGGCTGGTGGTTGCGGTACATCGTATCTAAAGGCATCCCCTTGATGGTGTGCACGACGTGAGGACGCACGAAGTACCCACGGTTGGCGATGGTGGCGGCGAGGTTGGCTATCTGTAGGGGCGTGGCAAGGACTTCCCCCTGCCCGATGGCGATGGAGATGATGGTATGACCATTCCAGCGACCCTTATAGACCTTGTCATAGACGCCACTATTGGGGATGTATCCGCGCTTCTCCCCTGGGAGGTCGAGTCCCAAGCGGTAGCCGAAGCCGAGGGCAATCATACGCTGCTTCCAGTGCTCGAGTCCCACGCTGGCCGAAGGGTAGCGACGGCGGTCATCAAGCATAAAATGCAAGCCCCAGCTGAAGTAAGCATTGCACGAGGTCGAGAGGGCTGGGATGAGTGACGTGGGGGAGGGGTGGCTGTGGCACTTAGGGTGGTTGCCCAAGGGCGGATAACCGTGGTGGCAGGAGAGGGCGTTGGACGGGGTGAGTACCCCTTCCTCGAGAAGATAGCTCCCTGCGAAGGCTTGAAGGTCGAGCCTGGAGGGTAGTTCCCTTGTATGGCACGGTTGAGCAGAGGCTTGCCGTAGGTCTCTTCGAGTATGCGGTGATTGTTCCCCTTGTTCTTGCCTGAGAGGAGCTCAGGGTCATAGTTTGGAGCGGTCACCATCGCTAAGATTTCGCCCGTCTCAGGCTCGATAGCGACGATGGCACCACGCTTGCCGCGCATCATGCGCTCACCGAGCTCCTGCAGTCCTGCGTCGATGGAGAGGGTGAGGTCACGCCCAGGGATGGGAGCGTGGTCGTGGGAGCCACCATCGAGGCGCCCTTGGATGCGGCCACGCGCATCACGGTAGAAGATTTCTTCGCCCTTGACGCCACGCAGCACCTCTTCGTAGGTGCGCTCTACGCCACTGCGCCCGACAAAGTCCCCGCGACATAATCGCTGCTGTCGCGCTCCAGGTCGTGACGCTCGCTTCGGAGAGGTAGCCCAAGAGGTGCGCTGCGCTGTGGTAGTTGTATTGGCGGACGGTACGGGAGCGCACAGAGAAGCCGGGGAACTTATACAGCTGCTCCTCGAAGCGACCCACTTCCTCGGGCTCGAGCTGCGAGAGGAAGACCTGCGGAGTGTAGGGATTGTAGCCCCGATTGACGTTGCGGTCACGCACGGCGGCGAGCTTCTGCACAATCTCTTCGCGTGGCAGACCCAGTGTGGTGGCTAAGAGGGTGGTGTCGAGCTTGCCTTTGGCCTCGTGGTTGACGACCATCAGGTCGTAGATGGGTCGGTTGGCCACGAGAAGCTGTCCCTTGCGGTCGTAGATGACACCACGGGCTGGGATGGTGGTGAGGATGAAGTAGGCATTGTTCTCCGCCCGCCGCTTGTAGTCGTTGCTGGCTATCTGCAGGGTGAAGAGGCGGATGATGAAGATGGTGACGATGGCGAAGGTAAGGCTGATGATTAGCCAGCGTCTACGGAAGAGCTCGTCGTTGACCATGAGGCAATCACTTCGTACGTGCGCCTTCCCCCGTGCCGAAGAAGAAGAGCGTCATCACCGAGAGCACCCACGAGAAGGCGTAGCCCGTGGCGAAGCTCAGGAGGATATGCAGGCCTCCCGTGCGCATCCCTGCGGCTTGGAGGGCATAGAGCGTGCCGTGATGCACGGCTAAAAGAAGGGTCACCAGCATCACCGCCCCGCCACGTAGCGTGGGGAAGAGCGGTAGAGCGTGGGGAATGGTGTTCTTGTCCGTCAGGAGCGAGAGGATGGGCTGGCGCATGAAGGCTGTCAGCGTGAAGGTCGCAGCGTGTAGCCCAGGGGTGAGCCCGAAGATGTCGATGAGTAAGCCCACGACAAAGCCCACGACCGTCAGCGTGCTGCGGTTGGTCTCGATGG
Organism: uncultured Porphyromonas sp.; assembly: GCA_927910985.1. GTDB lineage: Bacteria > Bacteroidota > Bacteroidia > Bacteroidales > Porphyromonadaceae > Porphyromonas. The sequence goes on from CAKMOP010000014.1 coordinate 14,246, forward strand.
GAAGGAGCAGCAGCAGGAAGGGATAGAGGTAGGGTGTCGCCACACGGAAGAGGGCGATGGGACTCAGTACCCACACCTGCAGTGCCACCATCAGGAGGGCAAGAGGAGAAAGCGCAGATAGGTAGAGCTATTCATTGGGCTGGATGGAGTCTTCGAGGGCGCGTACTTCGTGGGTGGGCTTCTCGCGGATGACGTAGACGTAGCGTAGCCCTTGGAAGTCGGTGGAGAGGTGCACGTGGTAGTTAGCGAAGGTGCCTGCACTCCCCTTGACCTGCGCTGGGACGGAGTCAGCGATGGTTCCGACCATCATTCCCTCGGGGAAGAGGTAGGAGTATCCGCTGGTGGTGATGGTGTCCCCGATATGTGGACGGGCGTGCGGAGGGACGTTGCTGAGGATGGCCTCGTTGGCATTGGGGCTCGCTGGTGCTGCGAGCGTGCCACTGACTTCCTGCCCGAGGAGGGCGCACGCCAAGCGGATTTTGGGGTTGAGGACGGGGATGACCAGTGCGTAGTGGTCGGAGACAGCCATCACGGCTCCCACGACACCCGTAGCGCTCATCACACCCATGTCGGTCTCGATGCCGTCAAGTCGCCCCTTGTTGATGGTGTAGTAGACTTCGCCCGTGTGATTGATACGGTTGACGACACGTGCGATGATGACCGAAGAAGTCGCCATCGGAAGGCTGTCGGTAGCGTGCAGATGGGGCAGCTGTCCGTGGGCTTTGGCATCCTGTAGCTGGCGTGCCAAGAGGGTATAAGCCGTGCGCAGACGGGCATTCTCCTCCAAGAGTTCCACATTGCGTGGGCGCAGGTCGACGTAGCTCCAGCCTTCGGTCAGCAGCTCATTGACGCGCCCAAAGACGGCACTCGTCGCGTACCATTCGAGGCTCCTCGAGTAGAGGGAGCCGCTGAGGTACGTGAGAGGGCGATCGTCTCCAAGAGGAGGAAGACGAACCAATGCCGATACTTCTGGAGGAACTCAAGGAGCTTGTCCACGGATGGAACTATTGGGGCTGCTTAGCGGAAGAGGAAGTTGAAGTTGTGGATGTTCTTCAGCGCAATGCCCGTACCAATAGCTACGGAGTGCAGTGGGTTCTCTGCGATCTTGAAGTCCAGGCCGAAGCGCTTGGAGAGACGCTTGTCCAGGCCACGAAGGAGCGCACCACCACCGGTGAGGACGACGCCGTTAGCGACGATGTCCGCATAGAGTTCGGGAGGAGTAGCCTCGAGGGTGCGGAGGATAGCACTCTCGATTTTACCGATAGAGTTGTCAAGGCATTCGGCGATTTCGCGGTAGTTGACATCTACCTTGCGAGGCATGGTGTCCATCATGTTTGCGCCCCAGACGGTGAAGTCTGCAGGAGCATCATCGAGGTCAGCATAGACGGCACCGACCTGAATCTTGATTTGCTCAGCGGTGCGCTCCCCGACCTTAATCTGGTGCTTCTCACGCATGTGGTCCATGATGTCCTGCGTCAGTTCGTCCCCAGCGGTGTCGATGGATTGGTCTTCGACGATACCACCGAGGGAGATGACTGCGATTTCCGTCGTACCACCACCTATGTCCACGATCATGTGACCTTCGGGAGCGAGGACGTCGATGCCGACACCGATGGCAGCAGCCATAGGCTCGTAAATCATGTACACATCACGACCGCCAGCGTGCTCGCTGGAGTCACGGACGGCACGGATCTCCACTTCGGTGCTGCCCGAAGGGATGCAGACGACCATACGCAGCGAGGGGGTGAACCACCCACGGCGGCGGCTGATCATACGGATCATGCCACGGATCATATGCTCGGCAGCGTCGAAGTCAGCGATGACCCTTCGCGCAGGGGCGAATCGTGCGGATGTTAGCATTGCCCTTCTCGTACATCTCGCGGGCTTTGGTGCCCACGGCGATCATCTCGCCGGTGCGGTTGTCGAAGGCTGCTACTGAGGGCTCATCGAGGACAATCTTATCGTCCTTGATGATGATGGTATTGGCAGTGCCCAGGTCCATTGCCAGCTCCTGCCTAAAGGAAAATAGTCCCATTCTTATCTATTAGTCGTATTCTATTTGCTTAATGCTTGAAGTGACGCACCCCAGTCATCACCATGGCTACACCGAGACGGTCAGCAGCGGCGATGCTGTCGGCGTCACGCACCGAGCCACCAGGCTGGGCAATAGCCGTGATCCCTGCTTCGGCAGCCAGCGTGACGCAGTCGTCGAAGGGGAAGAACGCATCGCTGGAGAGCACGGCTCCCTTGAGGTCGAAGCCGAAGTGACGCGCCTTCTCGATGGCTTGCTTGAGGGCATCCACACGCGAAGTCTGTCCGACACCCGAGGCAATGAGTTGGCCCCCCTTGCTCAGGACGATGGCGTTGCTCTTGCTGTGCTTGACGAGCTTCGTGGCGAAGACGAGGTCTGTCAGCTCCGCTTCTGTGGGAGCTACCTGCGTCACGCACTTCATCTCTGCGGTCGTCTCTACGGCACGGTCGGTCTCTTGCGCTAATACGCCGCCGAGCATCGAGCGGTAGGACCAGCGTGCATCGATTGCCTCCTTCTGACGCAGGAGGATGCGGTTCTTCTTCCCCTCAAGGATCGTGAGTGCTTCGGGGTCGAAGGCGGGAGCGATGAGCACTTCGACGAAGAGCTTATCTACCTCGCGCGCTGTGGCTACATCGATGGGGCGGTTGGCGACGAGCACACCACCGAAGGCGGAGACAGGGTCGCCAGCGAGTGCATCCGTCCAAGCCTCGAGGAGGGTGGGGCGAGAAGCGCAGCCGCAAGCGTTGTTGTGCTTGAGGATGGCGAAGGTCGGCTCGGTGAAGTCCTGGATGAGTGAGACAGCTGCCTCGACATCCTGGAGGTTGTTGTAGGAGAGTTCCTTGCCGTGGAGCTGCTCGAAGTAGCGGTCAAGGTCGCCGTAGAAGACGCCCTTCTGATGGGGGTTCTCCCCATAGCGCAGGGGCTTAGCCTCATCTGCCGTCAGGCGGAGGGCGGAATGCTCCTCTGCATCGAAGTAACGGAAGATAGCGGCATCGTAGTGCGAGCTGACGGCAAAGGCACGGCGTGCGAAGTGGCGACGCTCCTCGAGGGTGGTGCGTGCTCCGCGCTCACGGAGGATGTCATAGAGTGTAGCGTAGTCTGCCTGCGAAGGGATGATGACCACGTCCTCGAAGTTCTTCGCTGCCCCGCGGATGAGGCTGATACCGCCGATGTCGATCTTCTCGATGATGTCTTCTTCGCTCGCGCCAGAGGCAACGGTGGCTTCGAAGGGGTAGAGGTCTACGATCACCAGGTCGATGAGGGAGAGACCGTACTGGAGGACTTCCTGCTGGTCGGTCTCGTGGCTACGGCGTGCGAGGATACCGCCTTGGATAGCGGGGTGTAGGGTCTTGACGCGTCCCCCGAGCATCGAGGGATATTGGGTGACGTCTTCGACTGCGACACAGGGGTATCCAAGCCCTTCTATGAAGGTGCGTGTGCCCCCTGTGGAGACGAACTCTACGCCCTGCTGATGCAGGAGGGTTAAGATTTCTGCTAATCCATCCTTGTGGTATACCGAGACGAGTGCTCGCCGTATGACCTTCTCCATGAGTTACTAAGCTAAGTCAATGTATGATGTAAATGGCTCTGTGCTCAGTCGTGTACTCCGCTTGGGAGCTACGTATGCTAAGCTACTAAGCCACACAAAAATAACGATTTTCCCGCAGTGTAGCCTTGTCTGCCCCTATAGAAGAAGCGCGCACCGACCCCAGGAGCGGGTGGGGTGAAGCAATATAGCTTTGTGCCCCAAGCAATATAGGTCGGCGTGCGAAGCAATATTGCTTAGAGCTTGGAGCAGTATTACTTTGGGTAGAAACCAATATAGCTTCTCTTGTCGCCTCCTATTGCTTGGTGCTTCTTCCTCCTTTTAGGTGAGCGCATGGCTCCGCTGTCCTCGGTGTGGTTGTATGCAGTAGCGGAAAGTGTGTAGCCTTCTTTGAGTACAGAGTAAGAGGATGGTGAGTAAGGAGAAAGGACGGCTGAAGAAGTAGGGAGATACGCGCTCTGCAGAAAATAATCATTGCCCCAAGGTGCTCACACCAAGCACCTTGGGGCAATTTCTTTTGAGGGAGAGCGGTTTTACTCCGCCTTGGGCCGAACCTAAGTAATAGTAGGCGCAGTGCGGAGTGTTCGTAGACATCAGCACCGAGGTAATCGACCTGCACATTGTAGACATGGGTGCCGTCCTCAGCATAACTCTGTACGGGGAGCAGACGGATATAAGCCTTCATGTGCAGGGCATGGTAGTCCATGCCGATAGTGCCCGAACGCTTCTCATAGGCTTCAGCTCGCTCCGCAGGCACGCTCACGAAGGGCACGCTCCTTTGGGTCGAGAGATAGAGGATGACGGGACTTTCGCCAGGTGTCTGAAGTGTGGGCAGTGGAGTGCCTAAGAGATAGTCTCGTGAGTAACCTGAGCGGGTGAAGTCATAGCCCTTGACCGCAAACTCGTGGCGCACGTAATATAGTCGGCTGAGGTCAAAGCGTTCGACCGCCTTTTTTAGTTCCTCTTGGAGCTGGGCTCGCTGCCGCTGGTACTCAAAGGGACTTCCTATGACGGCATTGGCTCGCTCGGAGTCGACAGCCGAATGGATATAAGCCTTGAGGGCTTCGTCGCTGTAGCTCAGGTAGCCCGCCTTGATGAGCGCGGGGATGTAGTCGGCAGGGCGTAGCTCTACGGCCTCGGGATAGAGGGGATGGTCTTCGGTAGGTGCTGTGATGATCTCGCCATACTGCACCGCATCAGCCAGTGCGATGAAGATGGTATCCTTGGGAAACTGAGGATGGCTGAGATAGTACAGCGTGTCGGGGCCGCCGATGAGATCGGCGAAGAAGTCTTTGGAGGGGGTGCGAACATACCGCTTGAGCTTCGCTTTGGTGAAGGGAGGAAGCTGCAGCGAGGTCGTGCGTGACCATGCTAAGGCACGGAAGGATTCCCCTGGAGTGTTGGGTAGACCAACGGTGAGGCTATCGCCTAAGTGGAAGGTTTGGCCATTGATTGTGGCGACAGGGGCTTGTGCTCCCAGCGGACTCACGCATAGGAAGAGCAGGAGGAAGAGATACAGATGGTGGCGCATAGTAGTGGTTGATGTCTCGTTGTCGTCAGAGAGAAGGGCGGTAGAAGGCTTGCCCTTGCGGGATAAAGGTACTTGTTTTTTGGGGAGGAT
>CAKMOP010000015.1 GCA_927910985.1 uncultured Porphyromonas sp.
CCATTCGGTGACCAGGAGAAGTCAGGATCGAGACTCTGCGAGCCATCGGTGATCTGGCGTGTCTGCCGTGTCTTGAGGTTGTAGACCATCAGCTTCTCTCGCTGGTAGAGGAAGGCCACTTCGCTCCCATCAGGAGAGATAGAGGGGTACATCTTCTCGCCCTTGAGCGAGGGGATGAGCTTCTCGTCTCCGATGGCCATAGCGTTGGGGAAGTTCTGGTCTTCGCTGCGCCCTACCTTAGCGATGTAGAGATCCCAAGCACCATCTTGGTGCTGGCATAGACTACGGATTTGTTGTCTGCGCCGAAGGAAAGACCACGTGCTGCCTGCGAGCCCTTGGTAATCTGTCGGGTCGTGGTGTAGTCGGTGGCAGTGACGAAGACATCGCCACGCGAGAGGAAGGCGATCTGCTTGCCATCCGGAGAGACGGCTGCCGAGCCAAGCGTACGGCTCATCGAGAGGTGTAACTCTTCGTCAGCGGCAGGGTCTTTGGTGATGCGGATGGGGACACGCTGCTCGCTACGCCCTGGGATGAGGGTGTAAATCTCCCCCGCGTAGCCGAAGCATAGCAGGCCGTCGGCGGAGCTGGAAAGGAAGCGCACGGGGTCGCCCTTGAGGTGGGTCAGTGCCTTTGCTTCGGTAGCAGGTCCAGCCAATGCGCCTTCGTAGACGTTCATTGAGCCTCCATTGCGCTCGCTGAGGAAGTAGAAGCTCTTACCGGTGGGGGCGTAGACGGGGTCACGGTCTTCGCCATCGTGGCGGGCAACGAAGCGGTAGGTCTTCTTGTCGAAGTCATATTCGAGCAGGTCACGTGAGGCGGAAGAGGTATGATGCTTGCGCCATTCGTTCTCGAAGCTCTTGATTTCCTGGTAGAGGATACGGCGACCGTCACGACTGATGCTCACGGCTTCGGCTGGGGTGGCGAGGATCTGCTCGGGGCGACCGCCCGTGACGGGGACGCGGTAGAGCTCAGTGAGCATCGCATTGGGGAAGAGTGCCGAGCTGGCAGGATCCTGGATGTGTGCCTTGAAGATCAGATAGCGACCATCGGGCGTGAAGGTCTGAGGTACTTCCTTCCCCGAGTGCGTCGTCAGCTGACGTGCTTTGCCCCCACCAGCAGACATCAGGTAGATGTTGGTGCCAGAGGAATTGCGGTCGGAGGTGAAGGCTATTTGCTTGCCATCGGGAGACCATACAGGGAAGCTCTCGTAGGCTTCGGTGGAGGTGAGTCGACGTGCCTCGCCACCGGTGCTGGGGACGGTGTAGATATCGCCTTGGTAAGCGAAGGCGATGGTCTTGCCATCGGGAGAAATCGCTGGATAGCGCAGCCAGAGTGGGCGCTCTTGTGCTACGGCCGATAGGCTGGCTGTCGCGAGGAGCAGGCCACAGAGAAGGATTTTCTTTGTATCCATTGCTTATAGTGAATTGTGTACGCAGCGTGTGATGATGCTATCCTCAAAGATACGATAATTGCAGGGAGGTCGGCACTTTGCTCCGCTTTGCCAGTGACCCACCTCGCGAAGAAGGGACGGGGCGTGGGGGAAGCTGTCTACTATCGCTTTTCGTTTGTACGGGAGCGACCAACTTTCCATCTGGTGGAAAGCAAACGTTCCACCTTTGGATAGTTTACTTTCCTCGGGAGGAATGGTTGCTTTCCGTGGGAGGTCTCTTGCGGAAGGGGTTGCATAGCTCGTGGCTTTGCTTTATCTTTGCAGACGAAATCAATGAACCGTCGCTCACAAGGCGAAGAAACGGTAGATTTAAATGATGACTCTGTAGCTCAGTTGGTAGAGCAAGTGACTCTTAATCACTGGGTCGTGAGTTCGAGCCTCACCGGGGTCACGTAGAGTGGATGCATCTTCGTCGAAGTGTGTCCACTCTTTGTTTTCTCCGTGGTGTCTTGCTCCCCTTACTTACTCCTCGGCATTGTCGCCTTTCGTTACCAGGATGTAAGCAGTATCGATGACCTCGTTTTGGAAGGGATTTTGATAGAGATTTGGTAGTATGGAATAAGCGTACTATCTTTGCAGTGCAATTCGAGAGCTACGAAGCGACAGGGAAGTGTGGGTGAGTGGCTGAAACCAGCAGTTTGCTAAACTGCCGTACGGGCAACCGTACCACGAGTTCGAATCTCGTCGCTTCCGCTGTAGAGCTGCTAAGACTTATGTTGGTGCCATAGCTCAGTTGGTAGAGCAAAGGACTGAAAATCCTTGTGTCCCCGGTTCGATTCCTGGTGGCACCACAAAGAAGAAGAGAGGTATTACGACGCAGCAGCGTGTGATGCCTCTCTTCTTTGCTCTACTCTCGGTAGTTCATTCTCTACACTATCTCATTGTTCTCTCCCAGTATGTCTACTATCCCCCCCCCCCCTCGAGGCTCCAGCGCTCCTCGAATATTGAGCTGCTGCGCATCGTGGCGATGCTCTTTATAATGTTGCTCCATCTGAATCGGGAAAATCTTGGTTTCCCTACAGAATCAATCTTTGTAGAGCGGCCAGTTTATGCGTTGCTGTGGTCGTGGCTACGTACGATTAACCTTACAGGGGTAAATGTCTTTATCCTGATTTCAGGATACTTTGCAATTCGTCCTCGAGTGAACTCGGTGCTGTCGCTCTTTTTTCAGGGCGTTTTTTTACTCAGTTGGATTGTATGTCGTATGGGTGCTAATGAGGAAGACTACCTTTTCTTTGGAAGTGCTGTCAATGAATCTCAGGCTGATGAAGGCATATTGATTCTTTGGTGGTTATGTGTGGCTAATGCTCCTTGCGCCGGTGCTTAATCGCTTTGTTGAGTCTGTTACTAAAAAAGAGTTCATCCTATTCTTGTTAGTTTTCTTCCTCTTTGTCTGTGGTGTGGAGTGGGGTATGAGAGCATCAGATCAGCTGCAGTGGGGGTATTCTGTATTGTCTTTTGTTGGGATGTATTTTCTGGGACGCTATGTGCGGATTTACGGTGGTCGGTGGTGTAAGCTTGCCCACGGTATGACCTGTTGGTGTTCTTTGGAGCGACCTTGCTCTCGGCTCTTATTGTGTTCCTTTGCTATGGGGGGATTGGGCATGCTTTGGTATCTGGAGAAAGTCTGTTGATTCAAGTTTCGGCTTATACGTCTCCTCTCTGTATCGTAGGAGCTTTGTCGTTGTTTCTATTCTTTAGTAAGCTGAAGTTTGGGCATATTCGTTGGATTAATTGGTTAGCAGCTTCCTCCTTTTCGGTCTACCTTCTTCATGAGGAGTCGATTACTCGTCTCCATTACCTGATGGTGCTTCCATATGTAGGGAGGCATTATAGTGGCGTCGTCTGGGGATTTGTGGTGGTGGGATTTCTGCTGGTGCTTTATGGTGCTGTCGCTCTGATTGATCAGCTGCGTCAGTTCCTATGGTCGAAGCTCTTTTTACCATTGGCTGCTCGCTTGGAGGAATATGTAATAAGCAGAGTAGAATCATAGGGCTTGACGACTTGATTATCCGTATCTTTGCGTGGAAGATAGGGCGTAGTTCCCAGGATGATAACTGTATAGTATGAAGATTGTCTATTGCCTCTTGGGTGTTTATAAGACAGGGGGTCTGGAGCGTATAACAGCTGCGAAAGTAAACTACTTCGCATCAATAGGATATGAGGTGTATTTGGTTACATCAAGTCAGGCTGGGCGTGCTTTTCATTATGATATAGATCCGCGCGTGAAGCATATTGATCTGGATATACGTCACGACTTGTATGAGAATTACCCCAAGCTCAAAGCCTATTGGGAGAGCCTGAAGAAGGGGCGATTGCATCGTAAGCGTCTGGAGCGTGTACTAAAGGAGATTCGCCCTGATATCACTATTGCTTCTGGTTATCACGAGAATAAATTCGTGTATAAGATCAAGGATGGTAGCCTGAAGGTTATAGAGCATCATTCTGCTAAATATTGGAATGTGTATCTCTATAGCTCGGTGCTAAATGCCATTCCAAATCCCAGCCTTTCGACAAAGTTGAGCTTCTATGTGCGCATGCTTTGGGGGCATCTGATGACTCTGAAGTATAGTTGGTACGATTGGCATTATGATGTGCTCGTACTTCTGACAGAGCAGGATCGTCAAGGGTTTAAGTGGCATCGACATACTGAAGCAATACCTAATCCTCGTCCAATGGAGTTTAATGAGGTAGCTAAGCTTGACGCTCCAGTCCTGTTAGCTGTGGGGAGATTGACCCCATCTAAGAACTTTGGAGAACTTCTCTCTATTTGGGGCGGAATTGCACGAGACTATCCTGAGTGGAAGCTCTACATCATGGGGGGGGGCTATATGCAAGAGGGGCTGGAGTCTCAGATTAAGGAGCTGGGGATTGAATCGCAGGTAGTATTGCTGGGGGATGTTAGTGATGTGGCATCTTACTATCTGAGTTCTTCTATCTCTCTTTCTACATCTGCCTATGAAGGATTCCCTCTATTTATGCTGGAATCTATTACAGCTGGTCTGCCCTTGGTTTCTTATGCCTGTCCATGTGGTCCGCGTGATGTGATTAAAGATGGATACAATGGCTTCTTAATCGATATGGGTGATCGATCAGCATTTGCATCTCGGCTTAGAGCTTTGATGGATGATGTAGAGCTAAGAAAGAAAATGGGGAGTAATGCCAGAGAAGTAGCAGAGTTATATACACCCGAGCGTGTGATGGAGCGATGGCGCTCTCTGTTTGTTTCTCTTCTCGAATCCCGCAAATAGCGTAGACAACACATATTCTCTAAGTTGGTATGCAACTATATCAACGATCTGAATCAAAGAGGCTTACCCAAGAATAGTAGTATGATGGGGATAGAGAGCATCTCAAGGGCATCGTCTCTATATTAGTTGCTTTGTTGAGAGAGAACCGGACTATTCTGTTCCCTGCCATAATCAGGAAAATATGAAGATTGCTTATTGTATCAAGAGCCTCCACGTAGCGGGTGGGATGGAGCGTGTCATCTCTGCTAAGGCTAATTATTTAGCAGAGCAGGGACATGAAGTCTTTATTATCACTACGGATACTATGGGTCGAGAACCCTTCTTCCAGCTTAGTCCTTCTATCCATCAGGTTGACCTTGGTGTGAATTATGACTTGATGGATACTTCATCTCGGATGAGGAAGTACTGTTCTCTATATTTCTATAAGCGTCGTCACAAGCAGTTGCTTACGCGTTGTTTGCGTGAGCTCCGTCCAGATGTAGTGATCTCGACGGGTTATCAAGACTTCTCCTTCCTCCCCTCGATTAAGGATGGTAGCATCAAAATCACAGAGAGCCATGGCTCGTGGGGTAAGACAGTTTCAGCTTATCGATTCCCTGCGACGAATTATTTTCGTCGTTTCCTCTCTTGGTATGCAGAGCGCTCTTTTGCACGCACGTCCGCTCGATATATGCGTACTGTGCTGCTTACTCACGAGGATGCTGCCTTGTGGGGCGATCGTCTGAGGTGTGTCGAGGTGATTCATAATATCATGCCTATTACATCGGATCGTATCGCGCCTCTTCAGGCTAAGCGCTGTATCGCTGTAGCTCGGTTTGCGCACGAAAAAAAACCTTCGAGATACTCTGGATATATGGGCAATGGTAAGCAAGAACCATCCTGACTGGCGCTTAGATATCTATGGTGAGGGCTATCTGCACGATCAGCTAATGCATCAGCTGCGAGAGCTTCACTTAGAGGATAGTTGCGCACTTCATGCCCCTACGGATACGATCACTGAAGAATACCTCTCCTCCTCCGTTCTCTTGATGACGTCTCAGACAGAGGGACTCCCTATGGTACTCTTAGAAGCGCAGGAGCTGGGTCTACCCTCAGTGTGCTATGCCTTCCTCTGTGGAGCACGTGATGTGATCGAGGAGGCCCCAGAGCCTCCTGGCTTTGTTGTCCCCTATGGAGATAAGGCTGCCTTTGCTGAGTGCTTGGAGCGCCTGATTGGAGATGAAGAGCTCCGCCTGCAGATGGGGCGTGCCGCGAAGGAAAATGCTCAGCGCCTTCGCTCCCGAAGTCATCCTACCTCAATGGGATCGCCTCTTCCATTCCTTAGTTTCATCTAAATAGCCCACTTGACTATGTCGCATCAACCGCTTCTTGCTGTCATCGTACCTGTCTATAAGGTTGAGGATTACCTACGACCATGTGTCGACTCGATCTTGTCTCAGTCTCACTCCAATCTCCGCGTTATCCTGGTTGATGATGGATCTCCCGATGGCTGTGGTGCCATCTGTGATGCCTATGCTAAGCAAGATCCTCGCGTTCTCTCAGTGCATAAGTCAAATGGAGGGCTCTCCTCGGCTCGTAACTTTGGCTTGCAGTACACTGAGGGTTGTGAATATATTGCCTTTGTGGACAGTGATGATTCTATAGAACCTGATATCTATGAATCTGCCATATCTTATCTTGAGAGTCATGCGGATGTTGATATTGTTGGCTATGGAATCAATGAGATTCGGGATGAGGGCAAGGTGTACTGTGGAGAGAAGGTTGGACGTCTTTTCTCTCGCGAAGAGGCACTTTGGGAGTTGGTGCAGGGCTTTTCATTTAAGGTGGGGCCATCTGCTTGGTCCAAAGTTTATCGCGCAAAGGCTATAGGCACAATCCGCTTTAGAGAAGGCTATGTCTATGAAGATAACTCGTTTTCATTGGAGGTGTTTAGCCGTATAAATAACTACTACTTACTACCTCAAGGCGGCTACAATTATCTGTTGTGTCGGGAGGGGGCTATTACTTCGGGGTTTGATACGCGCATGGCTTGCCTTTTCGATAATATTGAGGATCTACAGCGTCGTTATGCCGATGATGCTACCCTCTGTCTCTATGCCAATACTATGGCGGTCAACTATCTATGGATGTATTGGTATCAGCTCTATGGAGCCTTCGTCCATAAGGGACAGGAGGCAAAGTATCGAGAGATTACTTTGGCTTTCTTGCCCTATCTCAAGCGAGCTCGTCAGCGTCCCTTTATTAATGTGATCGGTACACGGGCGCATAGCTTGAAGACGTGGCTCTTTCTTCACGCCCCCTATCTCTATACTCGAATTAACTTACGATAGCCATCTTCTCCTATGAATATACAGCAGCTCGAGTACATCCAGGCACTGGATAAGTTCCGACACTTCGGGCGCGCCGCCGACTATTGTCAAGTGACGCAGCCGACCCTGAGCACGATGATCCAGAAGCTCGAGGACGAACTCGGGGTCAAGATCTTCGACCGCAGTCACCAGCCCATTATCCCCACAGCTGTGGGCGGCGTATCCTTGACCAAGCTGCTGTCATCCTCCTGCAGGTGGCGCAAGTCAAGGAGGTCATCCGCGAGGAGCAAGAAGCACTCTCCGGATCCCTCCGCTTGGGGGTCTTGCCGACGGTCGCGCCGTATCTCCTGCCGCTTGTCCTGCCTCTCCTGCGCAAGCAGCTGCCCGACCTCAAGATTACGATCACAGAGCTCAAGACCAGTGAGTGCGTCGCAGCCCTACTCTCGGGGCAAATCGATGTCGCGCTGACGGCCTCGGCTTCGAAGGACGAACTGCTCATCGACCGTCCGCTTTACTATGAGGAATTCCTTGGTTATGTGCCTCGGAAGTCGGAGCTCTTCGATGAGAAGTACGTGCATTCGTCAGAAGTCGGCCGCTACCAGCTCTGGCTCTTGGACGAAGGACACTGCTTCCGTGACCAGCTGGTGAAGTTCTGTCATCTGAAGAATGCGCCCAGTCAGCGCGTCACTTATAGTCGTGGCAGTCTGGAGACGTTTATGCATTTCGTAGAGCAAGGCAATGGCGTGACGTTTGTCCCTGAATTGGCCGTCAAGACGCTTTCCCCCGAGCGCCGTGCGTTTGTTCGCCCCTTCGCGCTCCCTCGTCCGGCACGCTGCGTGACGCTGGTGCACCACCGCGATTATGTGCGTCACGCCGTCATCGAGCGCCTGACGGAAGTCATCCAGCGCGCTGTCCCTGCCGAGATGCTTCGCCTACGTACGGGACAAGATCTTGTCTAAAGACGCCAGCCTCTGGCTTGAAAGAGCAGGGAGTACACAGCTTGTGGGCTGTGTACTCCCTGCTCTTTTTTTTGTTCGCTCTGTAGAAGGCGACAGCGGGGTGGTTCCGAGTCTTGTAGCTGTAGCAATGTAGGTTGGTTTTCGGATCAATATAGGTCATCGGAGGAAGCAATATAGGTTTTCCTGCGGAGCAATATAGGTCAGCACACTGACCTATATTGCTTGCTCAGCGAACCTTCTGACGCGGATGCTACGGGGTCTTGATGTGCT
>CAKMOP010000016.1 GCA_927910985.1 uncultured Porphyromonas sp.
AGGATTGCACTTGCTGAGGGTGAGGGCAATGCGCTGCATTCGTGGGAAGGTGGCGAAGAGCCGCTCACTGATGCGCCCGACGACGTGCTCCAAAAGGCGTGATGGAATAGCCATCTCTGCCTTGATGACCTCATAGACATCGGCATAGCTGATGGTCTCCTCCAGCTCATCTCGGTGTAGGCTCTCTGCTATATCTGCCCAGAAGGAGAGCTCGACGATGAAGTGATTGCCGACTCTTTGCTCCTGAGCAAATACGCCGTGGTAGGCGTAGAATCGCATCTCGTGGAGGGTGATTTTCATTGTTTCGATCTTCATTGGCTTATTCGGGGAGTAAAGAGAATGAGTGATAATTGATTAGGATAGGGTAGGCTCGATGTGTATGGCTACGTGAGTCGTCGCTCCATATCGTGCGCGTAGCTCCTGTTCGATACGTAGGGTGATATGGTGGGCTTCAGCTACGCTCATACGTCCATCGACAAAGAGATCTATTTCGATAGCGTAGCTTCCTCCGATACCTCGAGTGCGTAGGCGGTGGATGCCTTCGACGTGAGGGGTGGCGTAGATGATTTCTGTTATTTCTCCTTCGACAGAGGGGCTGAGACTTACTTCGGTCAGCTCGTCAAAGGCAGGGCGAAGTACGCTCCATCCCATTCTTACGATGAATAGGCTCACGATGCTTGCCGCCAGTGGCTCAAGGAACAGCCAATGATTCCCGAGGAAGATTGATCCCGAGATACCGAGGAGTACGGTGAGTAGCGTCAAGGTATCACTGCGGTGATCAAGGGCTTTGGCTTCGAGAGCGGCGCTTTTGAGGCGCAGTGCCCATCGATGAGTATAGCGATGTAGGTAGAGCTTGATGAGGAGCGAGATGGAGGTGACGAGGAGCGTCCAACGACTGGGCTGGGAGAGCACTTCTGTTCCTCGCCATAGTCCGAGGATGGTGCCGAGGCTTTGGTAGAGTAAGAGTAGTCCCACCCCCATCATTACGACCGCCATCACCACCGAGGCCAGCGTCTCGAACTTCCCGTGTCCATAGTGGTGGTCGTGGTCTTTGGGCTTGCCGGAGATGCGGATGAAGATGAGCGCGATGATGTCGGTGAGGAAGTCGGAAATGGAGTTGATAGCTTCGGCGATCATCGCACTACTATGCCCAGCTATTCCGACGAAGAGCTTCAGTAGGACTAAGAAGGCATTCGAGGCACTTCCGAGGAGTGTGACCCGAAGGATCTTCTTCGTTCGCTCGGAGTAGCTGCTCTTATTGGTGGGCATATAGCTCCTGTTGGATGAGGCGCGCCAAGGCTTCCCCCTGCTTGATGCGGTCGGGGATGCCGATGCCGTCACGGATAGCTCCAGCTAAATGGAGGCCTGAGAAGCGATTCTCCAGCTCGGAGATGCGATTCAAGCGTGCTCCTGAGGAGGCTTCGTACTGAGGGATAGCCATCCGATGGCGGAAGATGTGAAAGAGATCAGGTGCTACGGTGATCCCGAGCAGGCGCTGGAGGCGCTCGCTTACAAGTGCCTCAATCTCTTCATCCGAGTAGTCGATGACTTCTGGTGCACGCATTCCCCCGAGGAAAATCGAGAGTAGTGTACCACCCTTAGGAGCACGATCAGCGAAGCAAGCCGAGGGATGAAGGATACCTAAGAGCTGGTGGTCTTCGTGCGAAGGCACTAAGCCTCCGAAGGCATAGAAGTGCGGAAGAGTAGTTGCGCGCATCCCCCACGTGACTTGGACGATGGGGCAGTAACGAAGGGAGGTAATTGGAGCGAGGTCTGTGGCGGAGAGGAAGGGGAGCAGGTCGCTGAGGGCTGGTGCAGGTACCGTCGTGATGAGGTGGCGTGCGCAGAGCGTCTGCGTACCTTCTTGTGTCGTGAAGCGTGCTTCATATAGTCCCTCTTCGGTACGTGTGATACGGCAGTCAGGAACTCCCAGAGAGAAGTGCTTCGTGCCTATGTGTGTAGCCAGTGCCTCCGTGAGACGGGAAAGACCGCCAGCGGTGGAGAAGATTTCCTTCGTTACACTCCGTGCCTCTTCGTCCTTGGGTTCGCGTGCTTTGGCGATAGCACCACGGATGAAGCTACCATATTGCTCCTCGAGAGCGTAGAGCTTAGGTAGGGCATAGCGTGTCACCAAGCGATGTGGATCGCCTGCATAGATACCTCCTATGAAGGGATCGACGGCATAGTCGAGGAAGCTCTTACCCAGACGGCGCACGACAAGCTCTGCGATGGATTCGTCCTCGCTGCATCCTCGAGCGCGGAAGGGCTCGAGGAGGATGTTTAGCTTGTCTTTTAGGGTGAAGAGTGGTGTCCTTAGCCCCGCAAGAGGCGAAGCGGGTAGAGGAAGGAAGGTCTGTTGTTCTCCTTTCTTTTTCCCCATGCTCTTGAGGATGAGGCGACAATTGGCTTCAGGAGAAGCAGTGCGCATCAAGTCGGGAAAGGCGGAGAAAAGACGTGGGACAGCAGCGTGGCTGATAATGCCTGTCGTAGGGCCTGATTCGTAGACGAAGCCCCCTTCGCGGTAGCTCTCGATGACGCCTCCCACACGATCCCTTTGCTCGATGAGGTGTAGGCTGAGCCCTGCCTTCTTGAGGTGCAAGGCTGTCGTGAGTCCAGTAAGACCCGCACCGATGATGAGTGCGTCCAGTGGATGGGAGGAGAGGGTATTCATTGTGCTGTATCGTGGGGCTATATCCTTGTAAATGCCAAGCAAAGATAAGGAACATAGAGAAGATACTCCTTGAATCTCTAAGGCAAAAGCGTGCGCTGAGGAAGCTTGTTTATCTCAGGTAGGGGCTTTAATGCAAGTTGCCCTATGACTTTGAGCAAGTCATAGGGGCAAGAGGGATGAGGAATGGAGTGCTTACCATCCACCAGTGGCACCGCCACCACCAGATGAACCTCCTCCGAAGCTACCTCCGCCCCAGCCTCCGCCATCAGAGAAGCCACCTCCACCACCACGGCGTCCTGCTCCGCTAAGTAGGGCATCGAGGAGTAAGAGCTTGGTCAGATTGTCTTGCTCGGACTGACGGCGGTGATCGCTGTGTGAACTATTACCACAGTGTAGACAGCGGAAGTGTAGACGCTCATACCGACCGCCCTGGAAGAGCTCACGATTCTCCAGGGTAACAGTGCGTGCTCCACACCGTTCGCAACACATCCACTGGTTGCTGAGGTCTCGACCTATACGCTCGGTGTAGTGGCAATGGGTGCAGCGATAGACGCTGTAGGTACGGGAGCCCACCTCCATCTCCTTCTGTTCGGCAGGCGTCAGGTATTTCCAGCCTTCGGATGCCGATAGGAGGGTCATCGTCTGCTGTCGGCACTGGGGGCAGAGGGTAGCACGTAGACGTACTGCATCCCGTATCCGACGAGCATAGAGGTGGCAGAGTAGCCCCACGGGGAGACAAAGGATGTCGAGTAGGATGGGGTAAGTCTTACAGCGGGCTTCTACCTGCGTAAGTCGTGCTCGCGCCTCTTGGGGGGCATTCCGAGTGCGTAGCTCCTCTTCGCGTAAGCTGGAGAAAGCACTATAGCCTGCTGCAAGTACCGTGAGTGCGTAGAGGACGAGAAGAATCCTGGTAGGGAATTCTTCTGTCCCTTGTGCCGTCCTGCGGTCGGAGGTGTAGCCTTCGCCTTGGATTACTTGCCCTACGGCGATCACACCATTATATATAGCACCTTCATAATCCCCTTGACGCATCCGAGGCAGAATCTCTTGCCGCTGTATGCGACTGGCCAGTACATCAGGCAATATCCCCTTCGAGACCATAACCTGTCTCGAAGCGTACCTTGCGCTGGTCCATCACGATGAGGAGCAAGAGCCCATCATTGCGCGTCTTTGAGCCTATCCCCCATAGTCGGAAGAGGTCGGTCGAGAAGCTCTCTATATCTCGCTCTCCGATGCTGGGGAGGATGACCGTGACAAACTCGATTCCAGTTGTGCGACGTAGCTCGTAGAGGGCTGCGTCGATCTGCTCCCGTCCCTCGGGACTTACATATCCTTCAGGGTCAGAGAAGAGGCGAGTACTGTCGGTAGCAAAGACCTTCGGTACCAGCTCTGGAGTGTACGCCTTCCCTTCGCCCCACAGAGCGAGTGGAGCGAAGCAGAGGAGGGCGAGAAGGAATAGATGACGAAGGAGACGACGCATCCGATGCTCTGTCATAGGTCTGATGAAGGGCTTACTTGCCTGTCGAGAAGTCTACGGTAGGCGCTACTTCGCTCCCAGCCTGAGCCGTGAAGTAAGGACGTTCGCGGAAGCCCGTGATCCCAGCGATGATGACCGTGGGGAACTTGTTACGCTTCGTGTTGTATTCCTGAGCTGCGTTGTTGAAGTCACGACGTGCCGTGGCGATGCGGTTTTCTGTTCCTTCGAGTTGCTTCGAAAGATCGAGGAACTGCTCATTGGCCTTCAGGTCGGGATACTTCTCTGCTACGACCAAGAGGCGAGAGAGAGCCGAAGAGAGGGCATCTTGGCTCTGCTGGAAGCGCTTCAATGTAGCCTCGTCCATATCGCTGGCATTGATGGTCGTTGAGGTCGCCTTGCTACGTGCGGTGATGACCCCTTCGAGGGTCTCACGCTCGTGTGTGGCGTAGCCCTTGACGACATTCACTAAGTTAGGGATGAGATCGCTACGGCGCTGGTACTGGTTTTCTACTTGGCTCCATTGGCTCTTGACGTTTTGGTCGATGTCCACGAGCCCGTTGTACTTGGAGATTCCCCAGAGAGCGAGGAGGGCGAGGATGACTACGGGGATGACCCACTTAGGGAGTTTCATTGCTTACGAATTGTTTAGAGCTGTCCTGTGAGTAGGAGATTCCGTGCTTGGACAGCGAGGTTAGAGAATAAATATCGCTTGATGCACTTGCCACAAAGACTATGCCAAGGTACATAAAACGGCGGACTTTCCCTCTCGCTGTACCGCAATCATTGATCAGATGCAGAAGGGACGCGCCTCGCTGATCCCCTTGGTCGGGTGCGGCGAATATGGGTGAAGTGCTCTTTTGATTGGGTGCTAAGTCTCCGTTCCTCCTGTGGAATGTGATGATTCCTCTCAAGGAAAGCGAGCTTTCCACCCGTTGGAAAGGAGGCTATTGCCCTTGCTGTTTCTTGCTGGGAGTGTACGAAAGAGGCTGCATCAAGATGAATCACTTGATGCAGCCTCTCGGGTGTGGGAGCTCGACGTCGGAGCAGGCTTAGCCTTGTGCCGTCTCTAAGAGGGCTTGTGCTGCTGCGCGTGTGACTTCGGTGAGCTTGCTACCGCTCTGCATACGTGCGATTTCGTCGATACGCTCCTTAGTGTCGAGGTGTCGGATGTAGCTTCGGGTGCTTTCTTCGCCGTGCTCCTTGTAGATGTAGAAGTGGTCTTCGCCCGCCGCTGCGATTTGAGGAAGGTGCGTCACAGCCAGGACCTGCATACTCTGTCCCATACGGCGCAGTATCGTGGCGATGCGCTCGGCCGTCTCGCCCGATACGCCCGTGTCGATCTCGTCAAAGATGATGGTCGGGAGGCTACGGCGGTCTGCGATGAGTGCTTTGAGGGCGAGCATCAGACGAGATATTTCCCCACCAGAGGCGATGTCAGCGACAGGCTCGGGCTCAATCTCCTTGTTGGCCGAGAAGAGGAACGTGATGTGATCAAGCCCTAAAAGGGTGGGGGTGCTGTGGGCCTCCTGGCGGATAAGGAAGCGCACGTGTGGCATCCCTAACTCTTGCAGGGTAGCGATGAGGGCACGCTCTATGGCGCGAGCAGCTTCGGAGCGTGTCTTACTGAGGGCTGCTCCGAGTCGTAGAACTTCTGCCTTTCGAGCTTGGAGCGCCGTGGAGAGTGCAGTAAGATGCTCGTCCGAAGAGTTGATCTGCTCGAGGCGGTTAGAGAGGTCGTCACGTAGCTTGATCAGTTCGTCGCAAGTCGTCAGACTATGCTTGTGAAGTAGCCCACGAAGGAGGTCTAAGCGTGCCTCTACCTTCGCCAGACGCTTGGGGCTGAAGGTTACTTCCTCCGCTTCATCGCTCATCGTGCTGGCCAAGTCCTGGAGCTCAATACGTGCGCTCTCCAGTCGCTCGCACCACTCGACAGCAGGCGTGTGGTAGCGGCGGATGCTCTCGACTGCGCGTAGGGCGTGGAAGAGGGCAGGCAAGGCACCACGATCATCATCTTCGAGAGCGGAGGCGGCACCACTGAGTTCGTCACGAATCTCTTGGGCGTGCGAGAGCTGGCGCTCCTCTTCTTCGAGGGCCTCCAGTTCGCCCGATTCGACTTCAGCTTCTTCGAGCTGGTCGTATTGGAACTGTAGGTAATCCTGCTCACGGCGTAGGTCTTCTGCCTCTTGGCACGCCTCTTCGTAGGCTCGCTGCTCACTGCGGAAGGTGCGGAAGGTAGCTTGATACTCTTCGAGCAGGGATAATTCTCCGCTATAGAGGTCGAGGACGGAGAGCTGGAAGCCTGCATCTCCGAGGAGGAGGTTTTTGTGCTGGGAGTGGATGTCGATGAGGTATTCACTCAGTCGCTTGAGGAGCTGAAGCGAGGCAGGGGTGTCGTTGACAAAAGCACGGCTTTTACCCTTGGCCGTGATCTCACGGCGTACGATACATTCCTCTCGTTCGCTGTCGATATCTTCTTCCTCGAGCCAATAGCCCCGACGGCAGCATCTAAGTGCGTGAAGTGGGCTTCGATGATGCATCGATCGGCTCCGGGGCGAATGGTGGAGCTGTCGGCACGCTGCCCCATCAAGAGGGCAATAGCTCCGAGGATGATACTCTTACCAGCCCCCGTCTCACCCGTGATGACGGAGAAGTGGGGCGTGAACTGGATGGTCAGCTCGTCAATGAGCACAAAGTTCCGAATGCTGAGACTCTGAAGCATAACTAAGCAAGGGGGATTATTGGAGTGTTCGCAGGCGTTCTTCCTCCGTGGGGAAGAGCTGACGAAGGTACTCGGAGAGACGACGACGCTCGGCTTCGGGAGCGGAGCGGAAGAGCTGTATGAGCTCGGGGAGCTTCGTCTGCTCCCAGTCAGTGAGGGCTATGGTGCGGGGATGGCTTCTGTGTAGCTCTGAGAGCTCCTTCACTACCTGGAGGAGGGTGCTGTGCGCTTCCTCGCGCTTAGACTCTAAGCGGTCCAAGCCTTCGCGATGATAGCGATACCAGCACTGGCGGTAGGGCTCATCTTCCTGCGAGGTGAGTACTCCAAGCGGCGTGTTCGGGCAGACCAGCTGCTCATGGGGATCGACTCCAGC
>CAKMOP010000017.1 GCA_927910985.1 uncultured Porphyromonas sp.
GTGTTATTCCCCTTGCTATAGGAGTAGTAGCCGAACTGAGATCCGGTGAAGAGCGTAGCTGTAGAAGCATAACGCTTGCTTTCATCGAAGCTATTAATCACATCGGCACGCGCACGCCCCGTGATATCGATCCAGTCATTGAGCTTCCACTTGAGCGAACCATTGATCATATAGCGGTCCTTGCTACCCGTGGTCAGCATACGATTAGCTACCCAATAAGGATTCTGCTGCGAATAAGCATCACCATAGTTCCAGTTCTGCACGTAGATCTTACGCGTAGGGTCATAAACCTCGTAGGTACGTACCCCATCGAAGTTTTCTCCACGAGGGAAGAGATAGAGCGGAACAATAGGGTTGAGATATTCACCCTGAGCGATCAGATTCTGGTCCCCTTGACGGATATAGTTGAAGCCGAAGTCCAGCGTCAGCTTATCTTCGAGGAACTTAGTCGTATTGCGGAAGCTGAAGTTGTAGCGGTTGTACTTGCTATTGGGGATGATACCAGCTGCATTAGTCGAACCAAGAGAGAGGTACGTCTGATTCTTAGCATTACCGATCGTAAGTGATGCGGTATTCTGGATATTCGAACCCGTATTGAAGAAGTCAGCTGGATTGAACCTACCATAAGGAGAAGCCGTCTGCGCCCCCCAACTCTTCACATCACCAGGAGCGTTGATGAACTCGTTTTGGAAGCGAGGCATCACGAAGGGACGCGAGAAGGAGGAGCTATTAGAAAGCATCACCTGCACACGACCATCCTTACCCTTCTTCGTGGTGATCATGATGACCCCCTGAGCAGCACTTGCCCCATAGAGAGCTGCTGCAGCAGGACCACTGAGGACGCTAATCGACTCAATATCATCAGGGTTGATATCCGAGATCCCTTCACCCTTAGGCTGTGAGGAATAACGTCCATTCGTTTCACCACCATTAGTATTGATAATGGGTATCCCATCGATGACGTAGAGGGCCTGGTTGCTTTGGTTCATCGACTTGGGACCACGCATGACGACACGCGTAGCACCACCAAGCCCCGATGACGAAGCATTGATATTAACCCCAGCGACCTTACCGTTGAGGCTGTTCATAAAGTTGGCGTCCTTGACCGTCGTCAGAGCATCACTCTTGACTTCCTGGACATTGTAGCTCAAGGCCTTCTGCGAACGCTTGATACCAAGCGCCGTGACGACGACCGCTTCTACTTGATTGTCTTCCGTGGGAAGATCGATCTTCAGATCGGTCTGGTTACCGACAGGCACCTCGATCTTCTTGTAGCCGATAGACGACACGACGAGGACGGCACCTGCCTTCACGTTCTTGAGGGTGAACTTCCCGTTGATGTCCGTGGAAGCACCCTGACCTGATACGCCCTTGACCAAGACCGAAGCCCCGATCACAGGCTCATGATTGGCGGCGTCGAGCACGACCCCGCGGATGCTCTTCCCCTGAGCCATCGCTGTGGCGACCGCAAGGAAGAGGATCATGAGGATAGATAGTACTTTCTTCATATTTAAAACTTAAAAAATGAGCAACTGATATTCTTTAATCATAAGATACACCCCTATAATTGGTATAGGGAGAAGCCCCTGCAGAACCTTATCTCCACCAACCAATGAAAGGAAGGTGGGTAAAGCGCAGGGAAGAGGATTAAAGAGAAAATGGAGCTGGTATCAGCACATATGGCGTGCCGATAGGCCATTCACGGTTTAGTTGAACTTGAATAATAGAGCCTAACTCCCAGCCAGTAGGGCCAGGAAAAGCAAAGGACTCCGAAGAGCGATTATTCTGGAGCACACAATCGTGGGCAGTAATCATATTCAAGTAATAAGTGCAGGCAAAAGTAATAATTAAATTCTTTCCTAAAACACAAGCTCTTAGATATTTACTTACTTAAATATTTTAGTATATATCTATACTCATAACCTCCTGTAAACATGACATATACGAGCATCAAACTACCCCATACAAGTCCCCTTGCTAAAGCTCTCACTTCAGCAAAAAGGAGTGCAATTATGGAAAGAGCGTCAAAACAAGCCCGTAGAATCCTTGCTCCAGGATCTATTACTCAAGAGTTCAAAGTTCCAACTATCTGACTTCATCTATACGCACAGGATCGCTCATAATAGCTCCACTCGAATTCATTCACGACTACGATAATAGCGACACATAATTATAAGCTCTGGAGCTGATACACTTCGGCTGTCAACACAGAGGTATAGTGGTAGTGCGCAAACGTCTACTGGTTCACACTCGATCCAATAGTGGTTCGTAGCACAGACCTATATAGGGGGATGATACTACCCTCACCTACTTACTGATACATTGAGCAAAGGGACTTGGTCTGAGATAGTAAAAGAAGGTCTGCTGGAGAAATATCAGATAGGTGATACACCTTACGAAAAGTTTTACTACCTTTGCTGTGTATTACAAAGTCAACACACCATAACTTCAATACGACTGACTTATGATCAACGACCAAGCAACTATCCTCGGCTACAAGAAGGGACATCCCGTCTTCAGTGGCCTGGACCTGAGTCTCCCTCAGGGCAGCATCGTGGGACTCCTCGGACGAAATGGCGAGGGAAAGACCACGCTACTTAAGAACCTCTACGGTCAACTCTTCTCCAAGCAAGGGGAGATTGATGTCCTCGGCTTCACGCCCCGTGAGCGAAAAGTATCCTTCCTCCAGCAGGTCTACCTCCTCCCAGAAGAGATCCAAGTGCCACAAATCACCATCCGTAGGTACTTCGACCTCTATGCGCCTTTCTATCCCAACTACAATGAAGCCATCGCTTGCGAACTCATCGAGACCTTCTCTCTTGACTGGAAGATGAACTTAGGTAAGGTCTCACAAGGACAGAAGAAGAAAGCACTGATTGCCTTTGCCCTCTCGCTCCGTGTACCTCTACTTCTACTCGACGAGCCAACCAATGGGCTGGATATCCCTTCGAAGGGGGAATTTCGCCGTGCCGTAGCTCGCCACCTCAGCGAAGAACAGACGGTCATCATCAGCACACACCAGGTACGAGATCTCGAGCAACTCATTGACCGAATCGTCATCCTCGAGCGTGGCAGAATCTACTGCAACGAGTCCATCGCAGATCTCTCTGAGCGTCTTTACTTCGGACCCATCAGTCCCGATGAAGAAGCTCAGGCACTCTATACCGAACCCTCCTTAGGAGGAACGGTCGGCATCCTTCCGCTCGAAGGTGAAGCTCTATCAGACACCTTCAGTATGGAGCTCTTCTTCAATGCTGTCGTCAGTCGAGGACAAGAGCTTCTAACGCACCTACACTCTGCATCAGAAACGACTAAGTAAGTACCACGATGAATACCTCCAAGCTACACAGCTCCTTCATAGGGCGCATCTACCTACTCACCGCAGAAGGCTTCTTCAGCTCGCTGCGTCCCCTACTCATCTTCCACACCATTATGGCGGTGGTGCTCATTGGGTTTCCCTTCTTCTCTGCCTTTCTCACGAATGGCTTTAGCCTACAGCAAGCCTTCATCTCAGTAGCAGATACATATCACTCGATAGGACTCTCGGGGATGTATATCATCGGCACGATGCTCTATATCCTTATCTGGATCAATCGCTGCGTGCATACCCCTGCCCCCAATGTCTATACCCAGCTCCCAGCTTCTGTCGGGGAGAAGCTGATCAGTATGCTCCTACTGAGCATCATCTATCTGCTGATTTCACTCCTCTCGGCAGTAATCATCTCCAGCATTCTCTTGCTCGCTGCCCCCGATAGAGGAGGTGATAGCTATTGGGCCATTGCCTTCCTACTCTATCCCTTTGGCTTCGGTAAGTATTATACCTTAGCGACCATAGCAAGCACACTCTTCTCCCTACACGGGGTGCTACTGACAGCATTATGTATGCTGCACTTCCGCAAGTCTATCTTTGGGTTCTTAGCAGCTGCCCTCATTGAGTTCTTCGTCGTCCTGACTCTGATCTCAACAGCTGCACACTACTCCGAAGAGCTATACACCTATGCGGAGAGCCATCCGATCGATCGAATTGACACTATTTGGCTTACCATTGCTATCTTTGGAGTCATTGATTTGGCACTCGCCACAGGTATGTATTATCGCCTGAAGGCCCTTCAACTCAAGTAAACTCTATGGCTTACTCCAGCGTGGGCTTTGCCCATATCATCGACTACATCCACGAAGGCGTACTCACAGGACGCTTCACCGAAGGAGGGCGCATCCCCTCTGTACGAGACATGGCCGAACTGATGCAAGTTGCCCCAAACACCGTTGTGCACGCCTATGATAAGTTGGAACGCCGAGGGCTTGTGCATACGATGCGCGGTATCGGCTACTTCATCAGCGATGGGGCTGTAGAAGCTATCCGAGCTGATAAGCGCCGCATCTTCCACGAAGAGATGATCCCTCGCTTCCTCCGTGAGGCAAAGCTTCTCGGTATAACCAGCGAAGAGCTTCGCAAGGCACTCGACCTCTAAGATTCCGACTCGCCTATATTCAGCGTGCCCCGCAAGCCCATCCGTTCCGGATCAGGCGTGCGGGGCACGACTATTTATAGGAGGCATAGAAGAAAGCTATATTACTTTGACTTGAAAGCATATTACTTGACTTGAAAGCTATATTACTTTGACTTGAGAGCTATATTACTTGTGTCCCAATGTTATATTACTTTACATCAGAAGTAATATAACTTTTCTCTGACGGAGCATAATCGCGCGTCAGCAATTCGTAGCTAAGACGAAGCCAGATAAGTGTGGGGGGCAGTGCCTTCAAGGCATAAGGCAAGACATACGCCTCACGCAGACTGCGCGGGAAGAGATCCGAAGGCGACAGACTACTTAGCACGAAGGCGAAGACCATCAGAGCTACATCCCAGCCTGTACGCTTCCACGGACTCGTCACATACCACAGCGCAATCCCAGCAAAGGGAATAATATAAGTGCTGGACTCACTCCCCGTACTGAAAAGCACCACGAACAGGAGCACCGAGCTGAGTATCCCGTAGCGGAAAGCCAAGTGTCGGTACTGACTAAAGCGCAAATAAGGAAGGCCAAAGAGAGCCAAGCCCGGGAGGATAACCCAGAGATCCGAATAGGCCGCCGAGCCAGAGATCTTGCGTATCATCCCAAAAGGGAGATATTTTGCATCAGCGCAAAGGTATTCTCCCCATTCTTTGCTGCGAGTCGCTCGTACCATTCCACGTATTGTCCCAAGACATATTCGGGGCTACTGATGAGCATCGGCGCAACAAAGCACACGACCGACCAGCCGATAAGTGCTAAGATGAAGCGAGGCTTGCGCTTAACGAAGAAGAAGAATGCCAAGCCGACGACTCCATAGAGCTTGACAAACGTTCCCAAGACAATGAGGAAGGCCGCCGTAACTTCACGCCCCTTCTCAATAGCAGCGAAGGAACCAACAATGATAGCTGCGATGGCGATATTGAACTGCTGCATCTGCAGCGCCGTGAGTAATTCGTGCGCGCAGAACCAGTAGAGGAAGATTTGCCTTCCTTCTTCTAAGGGAAGACGACGCACCGCATAGTACATCCCCAGTGCCAGCACGACAAGCCAACCGAGCAGTCCCAAAGCATCGGGAACAACCGCAAAAGGTGCGATGACCAGACTGAAGATCGGTCCGTAGTGATTATGATCATTGTACTCCTTCGGATAGAAGTCGTAGAGCGAGAGCTTCTGCAGCGTATGCCAGAAGACGCCTCGG
>CAKMOP010000018.1 GCA_927910985.1 uncultured Porphyromonas sp.
AATGAACGCATCAGCAGCCAAATGCTTCTGCAAGCTGGAGGCAAGCTCCTCGGAGCAGCTGTGGACACCCGTACTGGGATGATCGGAGAACTACTCAACCAGGCTTACGGACTCGGAGCACAGGTCGGCGTACTCCTTCCCTTCGGACGTAAGCAAGAATACGAAGCCGACAAGATGGGGCTGGTACTCATGGCTATAGCTGGCTATGATCCACGCAGTGCGGTCAATTTCTGGAAGAAGATGGCTCAGTCGAAGGGCGGAGCGCAGCAGAGCGAACTTCTTAGCACCCACCCCAGCGACGATAACCGTATCAAAGCAATCGAAGCCTATCTTCCCACTGCTCTTCAGTATTACCACGGGGGAAATAAGACGGCTATAAGTGGCTCCACCCAGACGACATCTCAGTCGGGAAAAGCAACTCGTAGCCGGTCTATCAATGCCAACGATATCGCGGGCTACCTTAATTCCAAATAGCTCTTTCCTTCCTCCTAAACCCTGACTCTCATAGTCAGACCTCCGAGGCGTAAACAAGAAGCATACAACAACAGATAATATATGGGTAAATATCACTGGTCTGTAGAATATACAGAGCAGCTGCGTCAGCATATTGTAGGACACCACAATATCATCATCCTCCCTCATACAGCTCCCGATGGTGATGCGTTAGGTAGTACCTTGGCGTGGGCTAAGGTGCTACAAGCTGCACACCCCGCAGCAAAGGTGCGGGTGTTGAGCCCTGACTACATAGAGAACTACATCAGCTGGCTTCCCTATATAGATGAATTATTGATTTATCCTCGAGAGGAAGAAGAGTGCCTGAAGGCAATCAGCGAAGCAGATCTCCTCTTCCACCTCGACCACAATCAGTCCAGTCGACTTCGCTATGCTCCTTTGGTTGAGGCGGTGGATCAGGCACAAGCTCCCCATATATTGATTGATCACCATCTTGACCCTGATCCAAGCTTCTCACTATGCTTTAGTTATCCTGAGTCATCCGCGACCTGTGAGCTGGTGCATGCACTCATCTTATCACTCGGATGGGAGCAGTACATTACTGCAGAGGTAGCTACCCTGCTCCTAACTGGATTGATTACAGATACGGGAAGATTTATGTACAGCCACATCTCTCCAGAGCTCTTTGCTTCGGTATCGGATCTCTTAGCTCGAGGTGCGAACTATCCCTACATCATTGACCGACTTACCTATCATAACCCAGAGGTACAAGTCAGACTGCAGGGTTATGTACTGGATCAAAAGCTTGAGATTTATCCCGATCTTCGCGCAGCCTGCATCATTCTCACCCAAGAGGAGCTCCAGCGCTTTGGAGCTACTAAGGGAGATACAGAAGGGCTCGTGAATATTCCACTGACGATCGAAGGGATTGACTGCTGCTGCTTCATTCGTGAGGATAAGACACAGGTCAAGCTATCCTTCCGCTCCACGGGAGCCTTTCCCGTCAATCAGCTCGCGAGCTTAGGGTTTGGTGGCGGAGGACATCTGAATGCAGCTGGTGCAGAGCACCAAGGCTCTATCCAAGAGGCCAAAAATATCTACCTTTGTGAACTAAGAAAGCTGAGAGACCGAGAGACTTCCTAAGGTCCTGCTCCAGTTACCGCAAGCATAAACTGACAAATGAATAAACGTATCACCTCTCGCATCTCCCTTCTCCTTCTGCTCCTTATCCCAGTACTGGGCTTAGGTAGCTGCAAGAAGAACCGCACCATCAAGCCGCTCTCACAGCTTAAAAGCGAGCAGCGAAGAGCTATCGACAGACTGACGAAAGAGCTTCCCTATCAGATAAAAAGTCTTGACGGAGAAGCCCTGCCCACGTCAATAGATACGACTGTATTCTATCGACTATCCAACGGTCTATATATCCGCGTACGCAAAAAGGGCACCACACGCCCCGAGATGGACAAGACAACGGTATCAGTAGCCCTGAAGGGTTACTTCTTCAGCGAAGCACAATCCAAAGGCGCTTTATTTGACAACCTCACAGAGACAAATGTGCGTCCCATCTCCTTCCGATATATATCCAGAGAGACTGGCGAAGGGCGCATTCACTACAGCTCCCTCAATGAAGGAGGAATCTATGACAATCTACTCTGCGAAGGCATTGCCTTCCCCATGTCTCAGCTCGGAGACGGAGCAGTCGTACAGCTCATCATCCCCTTCGACCTCGGACCTTCACAGAACTATACCGCAGGAAACAGCATCTTCGTAGAGAAGGCTGTATATACCTTCTATACCAAGCCACAGCTATAAACACGGACTCTTATGTCGCTCATCAAGTCGATCTCTGGCATACGTGGAACCATCGGTGGCGCGGTCACTGATGGTCTCAATCCCGTAAGTACAACTCAATTCACCGCAGCCTATGCTTCGTTCATTCGCAAGCAGGCGCAGAAGTCTCGCCCTCTAATTATTGTAGGGCGTGATGCACGCATCTCAGGTCTTATGGTCAATCGCATCGTCACGGGGACACTACTCGGAATGGGATGCGATGTCATCGACATAGGCTTAGCTACTACTCCGACGACAGAGATGGCAGTCATCGGGAAGCAAGCTGATGGAGGGATTATCCTTACCGCCAGCCACAACCCCAAGCAGTGGAATGCATTGAAGCTCCTTAACAGCCGTGGGGAGTTCCTTAGCGACGTAGAGGGCAAGGAAATCCTAAGTATTGCTGCGAGCGAGAGCTTTGAATTTGCCGACGTCGATAACTTAGGTATCATCGTGAGCGAAGAGAGCTATCTCGAGGAGCATATCCAGGCCATTCTCTCCCTTCCAGCTGTAGATGTCGAAGCCATTCGCAGTGCACACTTCCACGTTGCCTTTGACAGTGTCAATTCGGTCGGAGGTATTGCTTTACCGGCCCTCTTTGAAGCTCTGGGAGTCCAGCATGTCACTGCACTTAATGCCGAACCAACGGGACACTTTGCCCATAATCCAGAGCCACTACCAGAGCATCTCACAGAGATCTGCTCAGCCGTGGGCGCAAGTAAAGTTGACGTGGGCTTCGTGGTAGACCCCGACGTAGATCGCTTGGCCATCATCGATGAGCGTGGCACGTTCTTCGGCGAAGAATATACGCTCGTAGCCGTCTCAGACTACCTACTCCAGCGGAATGGGGGTGGAAATACCGTCTCTAACCTTAGCTCCACTCGTGCCCTGCGAGATGTCACGGAGCGATATAATGGTAATTACACGGCTGCAGCTGTGGGCGAAGTGAACGTAGTCACACAGATGAAAGCTACTAATGCGCTCATTGGTGGTGAAGGCAATGGTGGCGTCATTTATCCAGAGCTGCACTATGGTCGCGATGCACTCGTAGGAATAGCTCTCTTCCTAACTCTTCTTGCCAAGAGTGGCAAGAAGGTCAGCGAACTTCGTGCGACCTATCCCGACTATGCGATGAGCAAGCAGCGTGTAGATCTCCCAGCGGATGTTGATGCTGATCTTCTCCTCCGTCAATTAGCCGAGGAGTACAGCGACAAGGGGACGATTAACCTCATCGATGGGGTGAAGATCGATCTCCCAACAGAGTGGGTACATGTGCGTCGGAGCAATACAGAGCCCATCATTCGCATTTACACCGAAGCTCCTTCGAGAGAAGAGGCACAGCGCTTGGCAGACGAGTTCAAGGCCATTCTCCTCTCTTATCTCAACTAAAGCGATACAGTAAGCCTCGCTATATGGAGATGCTCCTATCTCCACGGTAGCGAGGCATTGGTATTTAT
>CAKMOP010000019.1 GCA_927910985.1 uncultured Porphyromonas sp.
GATGAGAAGACCGTGAAGAAGCGCTGGAAGGAAGACAGTGCCGCTCAGCTCACCGAACTCTCAGCCCTCCTTGCTACTCAGAGTGAAGATCTCCCCAGCGAAGCTACTGAAGAGGTCGTCAAGGCGTGGATTGAGGAGAAGGGCTACGGTCTCGGAGCGGTGATGAACTGCTTCCGCCTGGCACTCGTCGGCGCGGCTAAGGGACCTCACCTCTTTGATATCACCGCACTGCTCGGCCGTGGAGAGACCCTCCAGCGCCTCCAGCGTGCCATCGAAGTCTTAGGCTAAAGGTAGCAGAGCATAGGCTAAATGAATCCGCTCTATAGCTTAGCTGGTATCGTCGCCTCCACGCTGCTACACTTGGCTGCGCCCTTCCACAAGAAAGCGCGCCTGATCATTGATGGTCGTCGGGAGACGGCAGGGCGTCTCAAGCAGCTCAGCTCGGATCGTCCCGTGGTGTGGTTTCACGCCTCATCGTTGGGTGAGTTCGAGCAAGGACGTCCGTTGATGGAGGCGTGGCGCAAGGCGCATCCCGAGTATCAGATCCTGCTCTCCTTCTTCAGCCCTTCGGGCTACGAAGTGCGGCACGACTACGCTGGGGCTGATGTTGTGGTGTACTTGCCCTCCGACCGCTCTTCGTCGGTGCGTCACTTCCTCGACTTAGCGCACCCTTCGCTTGCCGTCTTCATCAAGTATGACTTCTGGCCAACGATGCTGAGCGAACTATCGGTACGCTCCATTCCTACCTACCTCGTCTCGGCGATCTTCCGCCCTGATCAGCTCTTCTTCCGTAGCTATGGGGGCTGGTATCTGCGGTTACTTCATCTCTTCCGCCGTCTGTACGTGCAAGACGAAGCCTCACGCCAGCTCCTCATCGAGCACGGGGTGGAGGCGGTGCAAGTCACGGGGGATACGCGCTTCGACCGTGTCAAGGATATAGCACGTGCTGCGAAGGATATTCCTGCTGTGGCAGAGCTGGCGCGGGGGCGTCATCTCTTGGTGGCTGGTAGTACGTGGCCTGAGGATGAAGCCATCCTTCTGCCTTACTTCAATGAGGCTTCCGAAGACTTCGCTTTGGTCTTAGCGCCGCACGAGATCCACGAGGAGCACCTGCGCTCCATCGAAGCAGGGCTGAAGCGTCCCTCTATTCGACTCTCCGAATGTGTAGAAGGACAGCCGCTTCCCGAGGGGACGAGCTGCATCATCATCGACTGCTTTGGCTTGCTTTCGTCGGTCTACCGCTATGGGAAGTGGGCTTATGTCGGCGGAGGCTTTGGCAAGAGCGTGCATAATACGCTGGAGGCAGCTGTCTATGGCGTGCCGGTCTTCTTCGGGCCTGAGATCCATAAGCACCGTGAGGTGCGTGAGCTGGTGCACCGTGCTTCGGGCTTCGTCCTCCACGATGGGGAGGAATTAGCGCAACTTCTTCGTCGCTTCTCTTCGGAGGAAGAGTGTAAGGCGCTCGAAGGGCGTACGCGTGCTTACTTCGCTGAGGAATGCGGAGCTACAGCCACCATCTTGGCTGACCTCGCTCCCCAGGACTAAGATTTCCTACACATATTAACGGATAGCGTCCCCGAAGGTATTCCTTCGGGGACGCTTCGTTTTTGAGGGTGGGAGAGCGTCGTACTGTCAGCGAAGTATTCGCCTGAGCCTCGCATCCTATCTCCTGTAGATTTTTGCTGCTCGTGCCGTTGGTCACACGAGCTTTCCATCGGGTGGAAAGGTCTTGTTCCAAGGCTGGAGCGCATCCTTTCCAAAGGAGGAAAGTGCACCATTCTTCTGATGAGCACCACACCTTTTCCTGTGCAACCGGCTGCGTCGGGGAGAGTTGCTCTCTTCTGACTTCTTTCTTAAGGGAATTTTTGATCTAAGTGCGGAGGTAGCTCTCTTTTGTTTCGGTATCTCCCTCTTGTGGAAGATGTGTAAGTATTTATATGGTAGCAATATGCCTTCTTTAATTAATTTATTAGGTCTTTTGCTTGGATGATGTAGGTCAAATCAATAAATTTGACTCAGAGAATGGAGGAATGCACGGTACTTATCACAAGTACAACGGGCTCCTTAATCTGGTGCATAGCACTCCTTCATCCTCTTTCTGAAAACACTATTGCAAGTATGGAAAAGCATGGATGTCTAATTACCAACGATGGAAGTTTACGCCATTCTTTCGTCGGAATATGAAGAGTCACGCGCACTCTTATAGAGAGCATGTGACCAAACTAATACGCTCGTTTGCATTCACCTAATATAAACTAACACACTGCTTATGAACAATCAACGAGTACTTCGATTGGGTATGGGCTGGCTCCGAATGGGACTATTCATCATAGTCCTATGTCTTGGGCTTGGGGGTAACCTCTTAGCTCAAACGGCTCAGACCATCCGAGGCAAGGTCCTCGATGAGAGCGGAGATCCACTACCTATGGCCTCCGTCTTAGTCGTAGGAACGAAGGTGGGGGTCACTACCAACTCCAAGGGTGACTTCTCCATCAAGCTCCCCGCAGGTAAGACGCAGCTTCTTATCCGCTTTGTGAGCTACAAGACCCAGACCGTCACAGCTAAGGATGGTATGGTCATCAAGATGCAGCCTGAAGCTACTACCCTGGACAATGTCGTCGTCACAGGGATGGTCGCTACCGACAAGCGCCTCTTCACTGGGGCCAGTGACAAGCTGAAGGCTGACAAGGTAAAAATGGCTGGTATGGCCGATATCAGCCGCGGGCTCGAAGGGAAGTCCGCTGGGGTCTCTGTACAGAACCTCTCGGGTACCTTCGGTACGGCTCCTAAGATCCGTGTCCGTGGGGCGACTTCTATTATGGGCTCGTCCAAGCCACTGTGGGTCGTCGATGGTGTCATCCAGGAAGACGTAGTCGATGTCGGCGCCGATGACCTGAGTTCGGGGGATGCTAATACCCCTCCTGAGCTCGGCGATTGCAGGCCTCAATGCTGACGACATCGAGAGCTTCCAGATTCTGAAGGACGGTTCGGCTACCTCGATCTATGGGGCTAAGGCAATGGCAGGGGTCATCGTCATCACTACGAAGAAAGGTCGCACGGGGAGCAGCTCCTTCTCCTATACGGGCGAATTTACCTCACGCTTCGTGCCTTCGTATCGTGACTACAATATCATGAACTCTCAGGATCAGATGGAAGTCTATCGTGAGATGGAGAAGAAGGGATGGCTGAACTTCGCACGCGTCTACAACTACAATTCCTCGGGGATCTATGGTAAGATGTATCACCTGACCCACGAGTATAATGATAAGACGGGACAGTTTGGACTGGAAAATACGCCTGAGGCACGTGCTGACTATCTGCGTGCGGCAGAGCTTCGCAATACCAACTGGTTTGATGAACTCTTCTCTCCCTCGATCATTCAGAACCACTCGCTGAGCTTCTCTGGTGGGACGAAGAACCTCCAGACCTATGTCTCGATCTCTGCGATGCTCGACCCAGGATGGATGCGCGCCAGTAATGTTCGCCGCTACACGGGGAACCTGAATGCTACGTACAACTTCTCGCCCAAGCTCTCCGTCTCGGCACTGATCAACCTATCCTCGCGTACACAGCGTGCCCCTGGTACGATCACGCAGGATGCTAATGCCGTCACGGGTGAGGTCTCACGTGGCTTCGACATCAACCCCTTCTCCTATGCTCTGAATACGAGCCGTACGCTCGACCCGAATGAGTTCTACACGCGTGACTACGCTCCCTTCAATATCAAGCACGAGCTCGATAACAACTACATCGACCTTGGTGTCAAGGATATCAAGCTCCAGCTGGAGCTGAAGTGGAAGCCCATCAAGGGGCTGACGCTTGCCCTGCTCGGTGCCTACAAGGACTCGGGAACGAATATGGAAAGTATCGTCACCGAATACTCCAATCGTGCTCAGGCCTTCCGTGCTATGCAGGATGCTACGGTGCGAAATAGCAACTCGTACCTGTGGAAGGATCAGGATAAGCCTAACTCACTTCCGGAGACGATCCTCCCTGCTGGGGGCTTCTACAACACCCAGCAGCGTGGTATGGAGAGCTATGACTTCCGTGCATCGGCTACCTACAACACCACCATCAAGGAAGACCACATCATCAATACCTACCTCGGTACGGAAGTCAATAGCCAGGACCGTATCTTCCGCTGGAATGACGGCTGGGGGATGCAGTATGACAGTGACTTGACTCCCTTCTGGGACTACCGCGCCTTCAAGCGCTTAGCAGAGAAGAACTGGGACTACTATGGCCTGTCCAAGACCTACGGTCGCTCGGCTGCCTTCTTCGCTAATGCTACCTATTCTTACAAGGGGCGCTATACGCTGACGGGGACTACCCGCTACGAAGGATCGAACCGACTCGGCCGCTCGCGTAAGGCTCGCTGGTTGCCTACCTGGAACGTCTCTGGTGCTTGGAATGCACACGCCGAAGACTTCTTCGAAAAGCAGCATCTGCTATCACACCTGACCCTCAAGGCTTCTTATTCGCTGGTAGGGGTAGCTCCTAACTGGGTGACGAACTCCCGTGCGATCATCCTGAGCCGTGCCGCTTGGAGACCTACCGCAGGGCAGTCTGAAAACCGTAACTACATCAGTGATTTCGAGAACGAAGACCTGACCTACGAAAAGAAGCACGAGCTGAACTTTGGACTTGATATGGGTGTCCTTCGCAACCGCGTCAATATTGCTGCCGATATCTACTGGCGTAATAACTTCGACCTCATTGGCTCGGCCTATACCATCGGGGGAACGCGCTGGGGGAACGTCGCTGCGATGAAGAGCCACGGGCTCGAACTCTCTATCTCGACGAAGAACATCCAGACGAAGGACTTCAGTTGGACGACCGACTTCATCTTCGGCTCGACCTTCAATAAGGTCACGCAGCTGGATACGAAGCGCCATATGTTCAACTTCCTCACAGGTAACGGCTTCGCTCGTCAGGGCTATCCCGTACGCTCGCTCTTCTCCATCCCCTTCACTGGACTGGATGATGAAGGCTTCCCCACCTTTATGATCAATGGGAAGAAGGTCACACGCTACAACTACGGTGATATCAACTTCCAGCAGCTCGAAGATCTCGACTTCCTGAAGTACGAAGGTTCATCCGAACCTATTTACAACGGTAGCTTCGGGAACGTATTTACGTTCAAGAACTTCAAGCTGAACGTCTTCGTTACCTACTCTGGTGGTAACAAGCTCCGCCTGGATCCTTCCTTCTACAGCAGCTATAGCGACCTCTGGGCTACACCTAAGGAATACGCAAATCGTTGGGCTCGTCTCGGTGATGAACAGAAGACCAATATCCCTGTGATCGCCTCCGTACGTGACCACTTCAGCTACTCGAACCTCGGGCTTGGCTATGCTGCCTACAACTACTCGACCGCTCGCGTCGCTGATGGTAGCTTCGTTCGTCTCAAGGAAATCTCTTTGACCTACACGCTTCCTACGAACCTCGTCAAGCGTCTGGGCTTCCTCAAGAGTGCCTCGCTCAAGCTGCAGGCCACGAACTTAGCTTTACTCTACTCCGACAAGAAGCTCTACGGACAAGACCCAGAGTTCTTCCGCTCTGGTGGGGTAGCTGCTCCACTGCCTAAGCAGGTCACCGCCACAGTGCACATAGGTTTCTAACAGCAAAAGGATGTACACTATGAACGCATTATATAGAATAGCAGGGCTCTGCCTGCTCACCGCTTCCTTAGGTAGCTGCAATAGCTTCCTGGATACCCCTCCCGATACACGCACCGAGCTCAACCGCGCCGACAAGATCGAGCGTCTCTTGGTCTCTGCCTATCCGACACTCCTGCCGATGGGCTTCACGGAGTACCGCACGGACAACGCCGAGGATAATGGTCGTCTCTATGAGGACAATAACCGAGGTGTACACGAAGCCTTCTTCTGGCAGCCTTCCAGTGGTACGGATTGGGACGTTGAGACGAACTTCTGGAGTACCTGCTATGATGTCATCGGGACGGCTAACCAAGCGCTGAAGTCCATCGAGGAGCTCGGCAACCCTCGCGAGCTACAGGCAGCCCGTGGTGAAGCCCTACTGTGCCGTGCTTATACGAACTTCATCTGGGTGAACGTCTTCGGGCAAGCATACAACAGTAAGACCAGTGATAAGGACCTTGGAATTCCCTATTTCACGACGCCAGAGCATAAGCTGGAGCGTGCCGTGCCACGTCTCAGCGTAGCTAAGGTGTATGAGTTGATAGCTAAGGACATCGAGGAAGGTCTTCCTCTGATCGATGATGATCACTACAAGAAGCCGATCTACCACTTTACGACCCGTGCTGCCAAAGCCTTCGCTACTCAGTTCTACCTCTACTATGAGAAGTGGGACAAGGCAAAGAAGTATGCTGATGAAGTCCTCGGGACTGGTAAGCTCACGAACCTCCGTGATATGACTCCATACAGCAAGCTGACCAATACGAAGGAGATATGCCTGCGCTACATCAGCGATAGTGATCCTGCGAACTTGATGCTCCTTACCACTCGCTCACTCTGGGGGCGTGGTATGAACAACTTTCGCTATACGCACAACGGGCACGTAGCTTCAACGCAGACCTATCGTAGTCCAGGCCCTTGGGGTGCATACCTTCCCGTATATGACCTCCTTTATGGTCAGAACAATGGACCACTGCGCTTCCCTAAGTACGAAGAGCTCTTCGAGATCACTAATGTCGCTGCTCAGACAGGGCAGCCTCATATCGTAGCACTGCCCTTCACTACTGACCGCGTACTCCTCTGGAGAGCCGAGGCACGTGTGATGCTCTCGGACTTCGATGGAGCTGCCAGCGACCTCTCACAATGGTACGTCTCCAAGCAAGGGAAGCCCGCTACGGCACAGGCAATCTCAGATTACTATGCTGTCTCCATTAATCCTAATGACCCAGATGATGTGCGCGAAGCGATGCAGCGCAAGCTCGAGACGGTCTCTAAGCCCTTGCATCCTAAGTTCGACTTAGCTCCTGGTATGCAGACGAATATGATGCAGGCTGTCCTTCACGCTCGCCGTATCGTCAGTGTGCATGACGGCTCTCGCTGGGATGATATCAAGCGCTATGGTATCGAGATCATCCATAAGCTCTACACGGGTGATAAGATGACGCTCAAGACGGATGATCCTCGCCGTGCCCTGCAGATCCCTGCCAGCATCCTCTCGGTAGGAGTAGAGCCTAACCCTGGGTATTAGCTATGAGTCTCTAACTTCAATAGATGAGATTATGAATCTACAGAAGATAACCCTCACTCTGGGACTTACCCTCTCACAGGGGTGTTCACCGGGTGTAAAGATATGGATCGACCTGATCCCAATCGCCACGTCACGCAGGTACAGACGCAGCCCAAGACAGCCTTCGATAATTGGCTCAAGTCCCACTATACTGACAGCTATAACGTCCAGTATATATATACTCTGGACGATATCGAAGCGGACCGCTCGCGTAACCTCGCTCCTGCGAA
>CAKMOP010000020.1 GCA_927910985.1 uncultured Porphyromonas sp.
ACCTCACGGATATAGATACGACACGTCCCCACGGAGCGGATCCGCAGGGACGTCATCTTCGCCCAAAGGTACGGGGCGACAAAAAAGCGAAGAGATGAGGCTACTGCATCACCTTGCGGTCGGTGAAGAGGTAGAGGCGGTCACCAGGACGCACCTTCTCAGGGACGGCGATGGAACAGACTTGGCCCTTGACGGCCTTGTCGACCGACTCCATCTCGACACGGATCTCTTCGACAATGAGACGCACCAGGCCCGTTGTCGGGCCCGTGATGATGATTTCGTCACCGACCTTCACTTCGCCGCTCTCGACGGCAAATTCACCAACCCCAATCTTGGAGAAGTACTTATTGGTCTTGGCCACGTAGATCTTCTGCTTCGTAGCCGAAGAGCCGTAGTTGGACGTCCATTCGCCGAGACGCTGCCCGAGGTAGTAGCCGTTCCAGAAGCCACGGTTGAAGACCTGTCCGAGGTGATTGTCCCACTTCTCGACCTGATCGGTGGTGAAGTTGCCGGCACAATAAGTGTCGACCGCCTCACGGTAAGCGCGCACCACAGTGTCTACATATTCGGGTCCACGCGCACGCCCTTCGATCTTGAGGACACGCACGCCAGCGTCCAGCATCTTGTTGAGGAAGTGGATGGTCTTGAGGTCCTTGGGTGACATGATGTACTGGTTGTCGATCTCCAGCTCGATGCCCGTCTCCTTGTCCTTGACCTCGTAGGAGCGGCGACAGATCTGCGAGCAGGAGCCACGGTTGGCACTCTTGCCCTGCTCGTGGAGGCTGAGGTAGCACTTCCCCGAGACAGCCATGCAGAGGGCTCCGTGTGCGAACATCTCAATACGAATTGGCTCGCCTGCAGGGCCGACGATGGGCTCCTCAACGATCGCCTTGTGGATGGCAGCGACCTGATCCATGTTCAACTCACGCGCCAAGACCACGACGTCGGCGAACTGTGCATAGAAGCGCAGGGCTTCGACATTGGTGATATTCAGCTGGGTGGAGAGGTGCACTTCGACCCCGATGCTGCGGGCGTAGAGCATGGGAGCCACGTCAGCAGCGATGATGGCGGAGACCTCGGCAGCCTTGGCCGCATCAATAATCTCGCGCATCAAGCTCAGGTCTTCGTCATAGATAATGGTATTGACCGTAAGGTAACTCTTCACCCCGTGGTCACGGCAGATGGAGGCAATCTTATGGAGGTCTTCGGTGGTGAAGTTATTGGCACTCTTGGAGCGCATATTGAGGCCTTCGATACCGAAGTAGATAGAGTCGGCACCTGCGTTGATGGCTGCCATCAGGGACTCATAGGAGCCCACCGGTGCCATTATTTCGTAATCTTTGCGGTTCATTTGTGATAAATAGAGATATTGACTGCAAAGATAGCTTAATATAGCGGGTGAGCCTTCCCCGAAGCTATGAGGCTGGAGTGCGGAGGCTTGGTGATTGATTTATCTTGCTTACCTTTGCAGCAAGCCAAGGGCTTTATGTCCTAAGAGCCGAGTAGGGCACTGCGCCTACTCCCTGCTCTCTAAAAAAAGATGCGCCTCATGCTGTCACAGCATTGAGGCGCACACTTTTTTGATTGCTTCATAAGCTTAGAGCTGCCGATATCCAGTACAGTCACGCAGGATCTCCAGGGCAAGGGGGCTTTGATCACGGAAGAGAGACGCGACCTGCTCCTCCAACTTATCTCCCAGAGGTGGATGGATATGCCTCAAAAAGAAACTCAAAATCTCGACCAGTCGCCTGAGATGCAAGACCCCACCATGTTCATCGCTCGTCGTCGGGATACAGCCCAAGCGACCTCGTACCGCAGCTCTGAAATCGAAAAGGACTTGACCATGTGCACAGGCATTGCGCAGATCCCGTAGCGCCTTCAGAAAAGAGACAAACTCCCCTATGTGGTTGATGGCATAATATCGGGAAATCTTACGCTTGAGCTCCGTGTCAATCATCTTCTCATAGAGCAAAATCATCTCCCCAAACGTAAAGAACTCAAGGGTCTTCCAGGCTGGAGCATAGCGTTGTCCTCGATGCTTCTCATGATGGCGACGGATGACCTCCTGCTTATTCTTGATACGTGTATAGGTCTTCCGCTCGAAGGGCTCAGCATAATCCCTGCGCACATAGCGCTCATCGGCAAACCAACAGGGAGCCTCTCGATAGGTATTAGAGGCTTCGTAGATGACCTTGGTGCGGAAGTTAAGCTCCATCTTCAAGAGGGATTCATGCAGTAAAGTCCTCAGGCAAAAGTCAAAGTGATACAGCCCTAAGACGCTCTCCATATCCGTCCCCTCCCGATAGCGATGCGTTCCATCGCCAGGATGCTGCTCGAATGGATAAGCGTAGAAACCGAGGCGATAATACCCAATATCCAGTAAGACCTGTCGGGCTTGTGGCTCGTGAAGCGCCATCCCTCGAGTTGAAGTAGGGCAATCTGCTGCTCGATAGTTCGTAGCCTTAGCTCCCATTTATGCTTTCATCGATATAAAGTTATAGGACAAAGATACCCAAATACCTCTGCGCACCACCCTACCCAGGGCAACCGCATCAAAATTGTCCTTAGCTTTGTCCTGCTAAACATCACACTCACCTCCAATGGAAACAGCATGCGGAAGCCCTGAGTTAGATATATAATCAACGGAAACCATAAGAGGTAATTGCCTTTTTTGAGGTGTGTCTTTGTCGGACGATTCGTATTGAAACCTCAAAAATAGGGGCTTTCAACCACCTTGTCTACAGTGTGTTGTGTGATTATATCTTGTCTATTTTGATATATCAATTCTTTGTGTGTTATTTGCAATGGATATACATCAAGTAACCATAATTTCATAAGCCCTCACCCTTATCTCCCTTCGTATCCGCTTTTAGATGAGACGGCTGAAGCCAGAGATATTTTTGAAGTAGAAACTTACATAAGCGAGAACGTACAATGATAAAGAGATTATTTACACTAAGAATTTGTGCCTTCCTAATGCTCTTAGGGATAGGACTATCTTCATGCCAGCAGGAAGCACCAGACCTCAGTAAAAAGGAGAGAGATGCTCGCCTGATAGGCACATGGACCATCATCGAAACAGCAGGTAGAGAAACGCTCCCTGGAGATAAGCAGATCATCTTCAATAAAGATGGCTCCTGCATTGGCTTCCATTATCCGGGAGGAAAGCGACTATTCTATACAGAAGGGAATAATCATTTGTTCGTTTTCGTGTATGGGAAAGGGGTAAAGGTGTCTAATTGGACTTATGACGACTATTATCAGGTTGAGGGCGAAAAGCTCTATCTCTGGATGTCTGAAGAAGATATGAATGCTCGGAAATATGAGTCGGCAGTTACGTACATTAGAAAGCCTAATTCGTAAAGCACTTACCTACTCATAACAAAGAAAATCTCAGAAGATAGGGTATCTTCTGAGATTTCCACCTAACGACAGCGTC
>CAKMOP010000021.1 GCA_927910985.1 uncultured Porphyromonas sp.
GCCGATATTGACGTGGCAGTTGCGTATGGGGCTACCATCTTGTGGGCAGAGGCTGCGGAAGTCGGTATGGAGCAGGATGTGCACGGAGGCATCCGCCATATCTTCGCTCCAGAGGAACTCGCGCAGAGGTCTTCCCGATCCCCATAGGCTTACCTTGCCAGCTGAGATGCCGAAGCGGCTGAGGAGCGAGATGATGGTCTGCTCATCAGCGGTGCCATCTTCGCCTGCGACAGGTCGCTTGCGGAGGTCGGCACGGATAGCCTGCCAGTCGCCCTGCTGCAAGCGGTCAGCAAGGTAGACCTTGCGGATCATAGCTGGAAGGACGTG
Organism: uncultured Porphyromonas sp.; assembly: GCA_927910985.1. Taxonomy (GTDB): domain Bacteria; phylum Bacteroidota; class Bacteroidia; order Bacteroidales; family Porphyromonadaceae; genus Porphyromonas. The sequence goes on from CAKMOP010000021.1 coordinate 328, forward strand.
GCTATTCTCGAGGTGGAAGTTGTCGTTCGGGCCGTAGAGATTGGTCGGCATAACGGCGATGTAGTTCGTGCCGTACTGCAGGTTGAAGCTCTCGCACATCTTGAGCCCAGCGATCTTTGCGATGGCATAGGGCTCATTCGTGTACTCTAAGGGAGCGGTCAGAAGGGCTTCTTCGCGGAGGGGCTGCTCTGCTTCACGAGGGTATATGCAGGTACTTCCGAGAAAGAGCAAGTCCTTGACACCGTGGCGGAAGCTCTCACCAATGACATTCTGCTGGATCTGCAGGTTGTCATAGATGAAGTCCGCACGGTAGGTGTTGTTGGCCATAATCCCCCCGACGTGGGCTGCTGCGAGGACGACGGCTTCGGGTTGCTCCTCGTCGAAGAGGGTACGCACAGCGACAGCATCAGTGAGATCAAGTTCGCTGTGTGTGCGTCCGACAAGGTTCGTGTAGCCTCGTCGCTCGAGGTTGCGCCAGATGGCTGAGCCTACGAGTCCACAGTGCCCTGCTACATAAATCTTAGTGGTGGGGGATAGCTTGGTGATGTTGCTCATTAGGCCTGCTTATGGGATTGGATGTACGCGACATCGTGACGTACCATAATGCGCACAAGCTCTTCGAAGGAGGTCTTGCTGGGATTCCATCCAAGTAGCTTCTTGGCCTTGGCTGGATCACCTAAGAGGGTCTCTACTTCGGCGGGACGGAAGTACTTCGGATCTACTTCGACGAGGACACGACCCGTTGCGGTGTCAATACCTCGCTCGTTGATACCTTCACCTTCCCAGAGAAGGTTAATGCCTACTTCACGGAAGGCACGCTCGGTGAACTCACGTACGGAGTGCTGCTCACCCGTAGCGATAACGAAGTCTTCGGGGGTGTCGTGCTGGAGCATCAGCCACATACATTCTACATAGTCACGAGCATAACCCCAGTCACGTAGGGCATCGAGGTTACCCAGATAGAGCTTGTCTTGTTCGCCAGCTGCGATGCGAGCCACTGCAAGCGTGATCTTACGCGTGACGAAGGTTTCACCACGGCGTTCGCTCTCATGGTTGAAAAGGATACCATTGACGGCGAACATCCCATAGCTCTCGCGGTAGTTCTTAGTGATCCAGAAGCCATAGAGCTTGGCTACACCATATGGGGAACGGGGATAGAAGGGAGTTGTCTCACGCTGAGGAATCTCTTGCACCAGCCCGTAGAGTTCGGAGGTGGAAGCTTGATAGATCTTGGTCTTCTTCTCCAGCCCGAGGATGCGAACCGCTTCCAGGAGGCGCAGCGTCCCAGTGGCATCGGTCTCTGCCGTGTACTCAGGTACATCGAAGGAAACCTTTACGTGACTTTGAGCAGCGAGGTTATAGATCTCATCGGGCTGAATCTGCTGGATGATGCGGATGAGCGAGCTGGAGTCTGTCATATCTCCATAATGGAGGTTCAGTAGCCCGACTGCGCTTCATATCACGCACCCATTCTTCGAAATAGAGATGCTCAATGCGCTCAGTGTTGAAGGAGGAGGAGCGGCGAATGATGCCGTGGACTTCGTAGCCCTTCTCAATAAGAAATTCGGCGAGGAAGGAGCCGTCCTGCCCCGTTACCCCAGTAATGAGTGCAACCTTATTCACGTGTCTAAATATCTGTTAGTCTTACTGCTGTAATGTGGAGGGTGGTCGTGTCGTCTTTTTTCTCCATTAGAATGGGGAGAAGGAGCTGGTGGAGTCGGGACTATTGCCTTCGTAGATCTCGACAGCTTCGTCACTGCTACCAGCGTCTCCGCAGGGGGAGAATCCTTCGGGGAGCTGGAAGGGTATGTTGCCCAGGTAGCCTAAGTTGTGGTCGGAGTAGACTTTCTTGATGAACTTACCGAAGATAGGGAGTGCAGCGGCTGCCCTTGGCCGAAAGTCATCGTGTTGAAGCGAACACTGCGCTCTTCACCACCGACCCAGCACCCAGCTACGAGGTCTGGGGTGAAGCCCATGAACCAGGCGTCGCTGTTGTTCTGCGTCGTACCCGTCTTACCGCCTAAGGGCATCTGTAGGCCAAAGGAAGAGCGTAGTCGTCCCCCTGTACCTCCGTTGATGACGTTCTGGAGCATGTAGAGCATCTTGTGTGCAGCATCAGCCGTGAGGACTTCGGTCATCTTCGGGGTGAAGGTCGCCACGATGTTGCCGTGCATGTCCTCAATCTGTGTCACGAGAATGGGGTCGACGCGTACGCCATCATTGACGAAGGTCGTATAGCCTGAGACCATCTCACCCACGGTTGCTTCGGGAGTACCCAAAGACATTGCCATAGTGGCCTCAATAGGACCACGGAGACCGTAGCTCTCGAGGAGTCGCTTGAAGGTGATTGGAGACGTGCGACTCATCAGCTCGGCTGTGACCCAGTTGTCGGAGTTCTGTAGCCCCCATTGGATGGATACCATTTCCCCGACACGGCGGTGATTGGTGTTGCGAGGTGTCCAGGTCTGTCCGTTGTCCAGACGATAGGTGCGCTGTACGTGGAGTACTTGGTCGCAGGGAGAAGATCCATCAATCATGGCCAGCGAGTAGAGGTAAGGCTTGATAATCGAGCCTGTCTGACGGCGTCCATCTGATACCATGTCGTACTGGAACTGGGAGAAGTTGATGTCTCCCACATAGGCCAAGACGTGCCCGTTGTGTGGATTCATCGCTACGAAGCCTGAGCGAAGGATCCCCTTCATATAGCGGATGGAGTCAAGCGGTGTCATCACCGTGTCGCGCATACCACGCCAAGACCAGACCTGCATCTTCGTTTTGCGGTCAAACTGCGAGCGAATCTCTGCATCGGATAGACCATCCTCCTTACTAAGACGCCAGCGTTCGGACTGGCGGATGGCACGCTCAAGGATTTTTTTTCTCTGTGCCGGAGAGATGTCCATGCTGAAGGGATCACCTCCGCGAGAGCGACGCTCTCTGTCGAAGGCTGGCTGCAGGTAATCAGCGAGGTGCTCCTGCATGGATTCCTCGGCATAGCGGCTGCATCGTGGGGTTGATGGTCGTGTAGATCTTCAGCCCATCGGTATATATATTGTATGGGGTACCGTCGGGCTTACGATTCTTGTTACACCAGCCGAAGAGGGGATTGGTCTCCCACTGGATACTGTCGTCACGGAAGCGATCATATTGCCAAGAGGCATAATCGCTTCTGTCGGGCTTGTCTGCCATCATGATTTTGCGCAGGTGCTCACGGAAGTACGGAGCAATACCCTGCTTGTTGTCCATCTTGTGGAAGGAGGTCTTGATAGGTAGGCGTGAGAGCGAATCGACTTCGGCCTCGGTGAGGTAGCCTGCCCTTCTCCATCTGCTGGAAGACGGTGTTACGTCGCTCCAGAGGAAGCGGACTATTGGGGCGGAGGATGGGATTGTAGATGGTCGGGTTCTTACACATCCCGATGAGCATGGCTGCTTCCTCGATATTGAGTTCGGCTGGAGTCTTGCCGAAGTAGGTGAAGGCTGCCGAACGAATACCGACGGCATTGTAGAGGAAGTCAAACTGATTGAGGTACATCGCAAGGATTTCCTCTTTCGTGTAGTAGCGCTCGAGCTTAGCTGCGATGACCCACTCAACAGGCTTCTTCATCATGCGCGTGAAGAAGTTGGAGCTGGGTGGGGAATAGAGCATCTTAGCCAACTGCTGGGTGATGGTACTGCCACCACCTGCACTCTTTTGCTGTAGGATCCCCGTCTTGAAGATGGCACGAGCGAGCGAGCGAAAGTCAATCCCCGAGTGTCCTTCGAAGCGTACGTCCTCGGTGGCGATGAGCGCCTTGACCAGATGAGGAGACAGTTCCTTATAGTCGACGAGTACGCGGTTGGATCCCCCATGTGCATAGGAGCCGATGACCTCACCATCCGAGGCGAGTATCTGTGAGGCATACTTGTCGATAGGGTTTTGAAGCTGTTCGATAGGGGGTAGGTAGCCAATCCATCCCATAGAGATGGCGAAGATACCTCCTAAGATACCAAACCAAACCAATGCAAAGGCCAGCCAAAGCCGAGACTTAATCTTATGTGTCATCTATTATATATCGTCTGTCATCTGTCCCCCTTGGAGCTTATGATCCATTGAAGGGGTCGGTGATTATTGAGGGCTCACTACTAAGTAGAGCCCACCAACGCATATTCGTCACAAAGTTATTAACTTTTCACTACTTAACAGATGGTCTGTGAAAATGCGCATCGTCCCCAGCTGAAAGCTTAAGCTTCAGCTGGGGACGATGCCTTGAGATGAAGGTACACTCCTGCCCTTAGTGCACTATGATCTCATCGCAGAAGATGAAGTGCCCTGCGGAGCGATTATTGCTGGCCTTGAGGCGGATGTAGCGAGCTCGTTTCTTCATCGGGAAGGAGAATGTCTCGAAGACGGGCTGATAAATATCCTCCGAGGTACGCGTCTGCTGTCGGGCGACACTACGGAAGTTCACTCCGTCTTCACTGAGAAGCACCTCTACAGCTCCAGGCATATAGACCCACTGGACACGCTCCTGCATAAACTTAGCGAAGATGTGACGAAGCTCCATCACGGCTCCGAGGTCGATGGTTACATCCATCGGAGAGGTGAAGCCCTGCCATCGACCATCTAAGTAGGTGGGCGTACCACGTACGCCATCAATGAGGGCGCACGTGCCTCCTGCGGGGTAGCGTTCGTTCCACGTGCAGTTGTTGTAGGTGATGTGCTTGCCAATTGCCTTGTGGTAGTCGGTGCGGAACGTGATGGTAGGGACGGCTTCTACGACTTGCTTCCCCTCAAAGAGGCGAGCCGTGACGGTGAGTGAATCGCTCGAAGTCAGAGGCGTACCCATGTAGAGAGGAGACTGTGCGGTGGGCTCAGTACCATCGGTGGTGTAGCGAATATCAGCCTTAGGTCGCTCGCTCTCGAGACGGACAGAGACAAGGTGCTGCACCGTATCCACTTCGCTGAGGGCTGCGATGCGACGTAGGGGATAGACGTTGATACCACGCTTCTTGAGCGCAGGGACGTGGTAGTTCACACA
>CAKMOP010000022.1 GCA_927910985.1 uncultured Porphyromonas sp.
ATCCAGGCAGACCGCTATTCGGTGCCTGTGAATAGCTACATACTACAGCATGGAAGTGCTGGGATTGTGGGCGACCATGTAGGCTACTTTACCATTCGTCTTAACCGTCCTTCGACACAAGATGTCGTTGTGACACTTAAGTCGACAGTGGATAATGCCGATGTAGCGAGTGCAGTTACATTGAGTGCAACAGAAGCTACTATCAAGGCTGGACAGCTTGCAAGTGAGCCGATCTCTGTGACGCTTGATCTGAACGCAATTGCTTCTCGCGAGGTTGCAGAAGATTATACCGTTAAGGTAAACATTGAGTCTATTAAGAGCGCTGCCAGTGGTATCGCTATTAGTAGCAATCTCAATCTTTATTCTGCGATTTTCTCTAAGTCAGCTCGAAGCGAGGATGCACTGGTCGTAGGAGATTCGGGTATTGACTTCTCGCAGGTTCATTATTTTGATCAGACAGATCGTGCTACGAAGTGGACGGTTTCTCAGGTTACTGAAGGCATCGATGGTGCTAACGATCTTAAGCGTCTTGATCGATGGTAACTATGGTACTGACTTTGCTTCGAACAATAGAGGCTTCAGCTTCGTTATTGACTTTGGTAAAGTGGTAAAGAAGTTCCCGTGGAGTTGATGTCCGTTACTGGGCTGACTGGGCCGCTCCTAAGGAAATTCAGCTTGAATGTTCGACAGATGGAACGACTTGGACTAACCTCGGTCGAGCAAATCTTGCCCCACTCAAGGGCGAAGATAAGACCTTTGTTGGTCTGAAAAAAGCTTATCCAGCTCGCTATGTGCGCTATACGATTACCAAGCCTGCAGGTCGTACTTCGGTAACTGAATTCTACGCTTTCGAAGATGTCGAAGAAGCAAGTGCTGATGACCTCTTCACTGGTGCTACCGAGTAGTAGCACTTCTCTTATGATCCGCCCCTCGAAGGTTCGTCCTTCGAGGGGCGGATTCTTTTTGTTGGAAGAAGAATGCGGGGAGAAGAGAGTATGAGTTCTGAGGGAGTTGAAGCATCGTTACTGAGGCTCATAAAGACCCTGAATTCGGGAGTAATATATCTTCTTGACAAATGTTATATTACTCCTGCTCTTTCTTTCGATATCCTCGCACAAGTGCTATACACTGGAATTGCGCTATTTTTGTCAGGGCAATATTTGCCCATCCTCAAGCTGAACCGATAAGTAATGGCAAGAATAATGACCAAGACCGGAGACAAGGGCACCACTGGGATATTCGGTGGTGAACGCGTCCCCAAAGACGATCCACGCATCGAAGCCAATGGTGCGATGGATGAATTGAACGCACACCTCGGCCTGATACGCGCCCATATCTCTCCCGATGACCCTCGTCACCGATTCTATGGAGAGGTGCAGATGCGCATCATGCAGGCGATGAGCCTCATCGCAACACGTAGCGAGCGACGTGGTGAGAACCCCAATCACTTCGACCTAAACGTGGGTAGAAGACCTGGAGATGGAGACGGCACGTCTGATGGCCGAAATACCCGACAATGGTTTCTTCATCCTTCCTGGCGGGACGGTTCTCTCGGCTGAGATGCAGCTGGCTCGTACCGTGGCTCGACGAGCTGAGCGCCGTCTGTGGACCTTAGAGCGACTGGATCCTCTACCCGAAGGTCTTATCCCGTGGGTCAATCGAATGAGTGATTGGCTCTTCGTCTCCGCCAAATGGGAGATGCAGCAACAGGGATGGCCAGAAGAACGTTGGCAGGCCTTCAGCTACAAGCGTAAGAAGAAGCAAGTGCCTTCCTCCGAGAATAATGGATAAGATGACACGAACACACTTGGCTCCACTGATGCTCGTTGGTACGGGGAGTGACGTGGGGAAGAGCATCCTGACGGCTGGTTTTTGTCGGATTTTCAAGCAGGACGGCTATCATCCAGCTCCGTTCAAGGCGCAGAATATGGCCCTTAACTCCTTCGTGACGGCCGATGGACTGGAGCTGGGACGCGCGCAAGCGGTACAGGCTGAAGCAGCTGGTATCCCTTGTCATACGGATATGAATCCTGTGCTGCTGAAGCCCAGCTCAGACAAGACTTCTCAAGTCGTCCTGCACGGTCGACCGATAGGGAATAAAGATGCGTACCAATACTTCCGCACGGTAGGTCGTGGGGAGCTGCGTGGCGAAGTGCACGCAGCCTTTGATCGCTTAGCTACACGCTACAATCCTATTGTCCTCGAGGGAGCAGGGAGTATCTCTGAGCTCAACCTCCAGGATTCCGACATTGTGAATATGCCGATGGCAGCCTACGCCGGTGCGCGTGTTATCCTCGTGGCAGATATCGATCGTGGGGGCGTCTTCGCCTCGGTATACGGCTCGATTATGCTGCAGAAGCCTGAGTGGAGGAAGCTGATTGTCGGGATTATCATCAATAAGTTCCGTGGTGATCTGCGTCTCTTCGATGAGGGAAGACAGCTCTTGGAGTCGCTCTGTGGTGTCCCTGTCTTGGGAGTCGTCCCCTATATGAATGACGTGCATATCGAGGAAGAAGACTCGGTGGCACTCTCCAAGCGCGCTTTCTCTGCCCAGCAAGGTAAGGTCAATGTAGCGGTCGTTCTCCTACGCTACATATCTAATTACACCGACTTCGCACGCCTCGAGCAAGACGAGCGTGTGCACCTCTTCTACACGAACAACGTGGAGGAGCTTCAGCAGGCAGATATCATCATCGTGCCTGGAAGCAAGAGTACGCTCTCTGATCTATATGAGCTGCGACGCAAT
>CAKMOP010000023.1 GCA_927910985.1 uncultured Porphyromonas sp.
AAGGACGGATGGTGAGCTTACTCGACAGGTCTCCAACGTTGGTGATGAGGATGACGCCAGTAGTGTTGCGGTCAAGACGACCGACGGGTAGATACGTTCCTTTCGCAAGCACCCTTGACGAGGTCCATCACAGTGCGGCGACATTCGGGGTCATCGCTTGTGGTGACGCAGTTCTTAGGCTTGTTGAGCAGGATGTACACTTTACTCTGGGTGGAGACACGTACACCCTTGTATACGACCTCATCCAAGCGTGTCACACGTGAACCAAGCTCGGTGACGACGACTCCGTTGACCGTAACTTCCCCAGCAGCGATGAGAGCGTCTGCCTCACGGCGAGAGCACACTCCAGCGTTAGCGAGGAACTTATTGAGGCGCAGGTCCTGTGCTGGATCGACGATTTCCTCGTACTTGACTGGAGTAGGGAGCTGTGGCTGCTTCTTTTTCTTCTTGGCTTTGGGTGCTGCTCCTTTCTTGAAGCCTTTGGCAGGATACTGCCCCTTGTGGGGACGCTCTTCTCCAGTCTGGCCAGAAGCATTCGAGCGGTGAGGGCGCTCAGAGCGGTTGTAATTATAGTTGTAGCGACCATCAGCGCGCTCGGCTTGATAGCGCTCGGCATAGCGAGTTCGCTCAGCAGACGAAGAGTAAGAACCTTCGTAGGCAGACTGGTCTACGCGAGAAGGTCGAGCTGCAGGGCGGCTGGAGTGTGCCTGTTGCTCTTCTTCAGAAACGATGAAGACACGTCTACGGCGTGTTGGGGCACCTGTGTTGGGGTTGGAGGAAATGTGTTGTCCATCGGTAGAGGCCGCAGGTACGCGTCGTGCGCGAGTAACGGGGCGTTGGTAGCATCATCAGAGCTACTGCGGTTTGGTCGAGGAGCGAACTCCTTTTCGTCTGCCATACGGGTTTGTTTTGTATACTTTACTTGTCTGAGGTGTTGAGGACAGCCTCTCGGCTCTCCACTGGTCTGTCGTCCTTCTAAGCCCAACAGCTACTCATTCGCTTTCTTCCTGAGTCTGTTGAGGGAATTGTGGACTTCAATTATCTGTGGCAAAGATAATAAGATTATACGATATGTCGCTTCTGCTCTTTGCGCCAAGGAGCTGTTCGGTAGGCTTCTCTGCTGGAGCTCTTGGTATAAAGAAAGCGAGGCGCATAGGATATGCTCCTATGCGCCTCGTCTCTTGGATGAAGCTCTTCTTTAGATGATCGAATACTTCTTGGTGAACTCAACGATCTCGTTGATGTAGCCGAAGGCAAGCCCCGTGACCGTGTCAGCACATCCGTAGTAGATGGCGATACGACCTGTCTCTGCATCATGCAGTGCAGCACAGGGGAAGGTCACGTTGGGCACGTCTCCCATGCACTCGTACTGCTCGCGTGGAGAGATGAGATAAGGGCCTGAGCGGAACTTTACCTTCCAAGGTTCATCAAGGTCAAGCAGCGCGGAGCCAAAGGCATAGACGAAGCCGTTGCACGAAGCGAGGACGCCATGGTAGATTAGCAACCAGCCTTCGCTCGTCTCGATGGGGATAGGACCGGCACCAATCTTCGTGCACTGCCATGCGCTGTCCTCAAAGGGTGCAGGAGACATGACGTGGCGGTGACGTCCCCAGTATTCGAGGTCGGGAGACTCGCTATAGAAGATATCACCGAAGGGTGTGTGCCCATTGTCGCTGGGGCGGCTGAGCATAGCGAAGTTGCCGTTCAGCTTGCGAGGGAAGAGCACCCCATTACGGTTGAAGGGCAGGAAGGCGTTCTCTAACTGGTGGAACGTCTTGAAGTCAAAGGTATAAGCGACCCCGATCGTGGGACCATGGTAGCCATTACACCAGGTGACATAGTAGCGATCTTCGATGAAGACAACACGAGGGTCGTAGCCATAGACCCACTCACCGATCTCCTTGTCCTTGCATTCGAAGGTCAATGGCTCAGGGTTGATGTTCCAGTTGATGGCGTCATCACTGAAGCCGACATGCAGGCGCATGCGGCGGTTGGTGTCGTCGCAGCGGAAGACCCCAGCATAGCCTTCGCCAAAGCGAACGACTGCGCTATTGAAGATGCTATTGGAGGTAGGAAGGAGGTCGCGTGGGATGATGGGGTTGGCACTGTAGCGCCAGACGACATCTTTGCAGCCTTCGGGGCGTTCTTCCCAAGGCATATCAGGTAGGGCTTGCCCTACGATTTTCAGTTTACTCATTGTATGTATTATATAATATGGAGTAGTTGCTATGATTACTTTTCCCCTGGGAAGCTACGCTGTGCGCAAAGGGAAGGCGCAGTGCCATGCAGGATGGCAGGCAGGGTGACCAGTAGGACGATGATGAAGAACGTCTGGTAGCCAAAGACGGCTGCGAGCTTACCACTGAGCATCCCTGGCACCATGACGCTAAGGTTCATCAGGCTATTGGCAAAGGCGTAGTGCGCCATCTGGTACTTCCCTGGAGCGATCTGCTGCATCATGAAGAGCGTGATACCCACGAAGCCGAAGCCATAGCTGAAGTATTCGAAGACAATACCAGTGCCTATCCACCACAGGCTCGAAGGCTGGAAGAGTGCCAAGAGGAGGTAGACGGCGAAGGGGATGTTGAAGATGCATACCAGCGAGAAAAGGGTCTTCTTTAGCCCGAAGTGCGAGATGTAGTAGCCTGAGAGGATTGAGCCGAGGATAAAGGCAATCGTCCCAGCGGTACCGTAGATGAGCCCATAGTTTTCGTTGGAGAGGGCGATTCCACCCTTGTCAATAGCATCCTTGAGGAAGATAGGAGCGATCTTCATCGCCAGTCCTTCACCCAAGCGATAGAGGAAGATGAAAATGAGATAGAGGTAGATGTGCTTCTTGGCAAAGAAGGATACGAAGACTTCGACCAGCTCCTTCCAGCTTTCTTCGGCCGAGCGACGCTCTCGAGCTTTCTCTCGTGGCAGGCTACGCATATGGTACAGGGTGAGGACGAGCATCAGTGCGGCGCAGATCGCCATGATGATCATCCATGCCTTCTCTAAGCCCATGGTCTTGGAGAGATAGCCAGCTAAGTAGACGAGTCCGCCATTAGTGAGGATCTTAGCGAGGTTGTAGAATGCTCCTTGCCAGCCAGCAAACTGTCCCTGTTCGGCTGGGCTGAGCTCCTGCATGTAGACCCCATCACCAGCGATGTCGTGTACTGATCCGCTGATAGCAAGTACTCCCATCAGGGCTATTGCGATGGAGAAGAAGCTCGGCAGAGGAAGGGCAAAGCACACTAAGCCGAACATCAGAGCGGAGATGGCTTCGGTGAGGTAGATGTACTGCCTCTTTGTCCCGAAGAGCTCCATAACCAGCGAGAAGAGTGGCTTTAGTGACCAAGGGAGGACTAAGAGTGAGGTCCAGAAGGTTACCTGCTCCTTGCCGACACCCAGGTCGGTGAACATAAGTACGGAGACAAGCGAGAGGGCAACGTAGGGTAGTCCCATGCCGAAGTAGACGCTGGGTACCCACGAGATAGGATTACGTCTCTTTGCTTGGCTCTCCGTGGTAAGAGTCTGTTTTGCCATTAACTAAGGATGTGTAAGTGTGCTGTTGTTCCAATTTCGAAGTGCTCAAAGATAGCAAAAAAGAGACTGACTCTAT